>JANLWX010000091.1:0-45162 GCA_031364845.1 Candidatus Eiseniibacteriota bacterium | reverse complement strand
GCCTTCCGCTTCCTGCACCCCTCATCACCGTATCGGTATGGGGCGATCGCCGCGAGCCGCACCAACGGAAGAGCCGGATGGTGGCAATCTCCTAGTCCGGATCTGGCGAGGGCCCCGGTAGTCGAAACCGCCGGGGCTACTCGACTGTGCCCTCGATCGCAGAAGGCGAGCGAGTGTCTGGACAGACTTCTTCGGTCCTTCGGACCGAAGAGAGACATGAACTGTCTCCGAAGACAGTTGATTCACCCGCAAGGCCCGCGAAGATTGAACCGCTCGCGCCGCGCCGCTACGCGCTCCATCTCACGATGAGCCAGGAGACGCACGACAAGCTGCACCATGCGCAGGCGCTCCTGTCGCACGCGCTTCCCTCAGGCGATTTTGCTCAGGTGCTGGAGAGGGCACTCGATGCGCTCATCACCACGCAGGAGAAGACGAAGTTCGCTGCGACGGACAAACCCCGGCGTATTCGCGCGAGCGTGAATCCGCGGACGATTCCCGCGCACGTGAAGCGCGCCGTCCGCGAACGCGACGGATTCCAGTGCACGTTCGTGAGCGAAGCGGGCCATCGCTGCGAGGAGCGAAAGTTCCTCGAGTTCGACCACATCGATCCTGTCTCACGCGGTGGCGAAGCCACCGCGGAACGGATGCGCTTGCTTTGCCGTGCGCACAACCAGTACGAAGCGGAGAGGGTGTTCGGTATACCCTTCATTCAGCGCAAGCTGACTGAAGCCCGCGCGACGCGGGCGGAGGCCCCATGACTCCCTACGCCCCAGCCGCTCCCTCAAGACCCGCGCCCGCGCGCGGCTTACCGGCACCTCCGTGCGCGCCGCATCCTTGAGCTGCGATCGCGCGGTCCTTGGCGGGAGCGGGCGTGACCATTGAGTCGAGCAGGACGCGCGCGACCGCCGCGACATCGTCCACGGCGCGCGAAAAGGCCGCCTCGTTCGCGCGCAACGGTGCCGTGAAGCCGGTCAGCTTGCGCACGAACTGAAACGAGGCCGCAGGAGTGCGGGAGCTGGGAGCGGGGACGAAATCCGATCGTGGTTCCGCCGGGCTAGTGGAACAGCCCCGGATTTCTCTTTGCCGTGTCTTCCGGCACCGTCAGCGTGATCGACGTGAGCGCCAGGTCCTTCGCGTCGCAGATGAGGCCCGTCATGGTGAGCCCCGACGGCTTGCACGAGCCGACCGCTTCATCACCCTCACCATTGAACACGGCGACGAGCATGTTCGGCTCGGGCATGAGGCCTGAATTCATGACCGGTTCGCCGAGCTTGCCGCGGTCGTTGGTGTAGCTCAACTGGACCTCGACGGCGTCGCCCTTGACCGCGGCAGTGACCTCGCCGCTCCGGTAGTCGAGGATGTCCCGCTTGCCCTTGTTGTCGTAGTAATGGCGCACGAAGCGCCATGTGCCGTCACCCAGCGCCGGCGTATCGCCCAGATGCTCGGGGCCCAGATTCTCGAATCCCCATGATCCGTCGGCGCGGAAGAACACGCCGTAGTGCTTGTAGGTCCATGCGTCGGCCCACCACGGATCATCCGCCACATGGAACTGAAGCATCCCACCCGGGCGGCTGGCCTGCTTGTCTTTCAACTTTTGCTTGAGGTCCTGCATATACGGGGACAACACCATCGGGCGGTACGTCACCACCGCGAGGTACTTGGTGTCTTTGGCTACGGCGAAGTTGAAATGCCCGTCGATGAAAGTGCCCACGCCCATGCCTTTCCAGCCGGCGTTGTACTTCATCTTGATGTCGTAGGAGTTGTACTGGGGGCCGTCGTGGGGGCTCACCGTCATGCGTTTCTTGATGACGAACGTGCCGCTGCAATCGGTGCTGTCGGGCATGGTTCCGGTGAAACTGTATTCACCGCTCAGGTCGGGTGGCGCGTCGTCTCCCGCGCGCGCGAGCGTCGTCCAGGCCATACTGCAGAGGGCGAAGAAGCTGGTCACCGCGGCGAGACGAAAGAGGGATCGAGCCATCCAAGACTGCGGCATCCGGGATCTCCTTGAGGTAGGACAGTGTATTACAATCCAGAATCGCGGGAAAATATAGAACTGAATCCTGGCCTTACGCCCCCAGCCGCTCCTTCAGCACCCGCGCCCGCGCACGGCTCACCGGCACCTCCGTGCGCGCCGCATCCTTCAACTGCAACCGCCACGTCCCCGCGAATCCCGGACGCAACGCCGCCGCCCAGTCGAGGTTCACGATCGCGGCGCGATGGACGCGCGCGAAGCGGGCGGGGTCGAGCTTCGTCTCGAGCTGGTCGAGTGTGAAGTTCACGTAGTGGCGGTCGGTCGCGGTCGCGGCGAACACGAGCTTGTCCTCGGCGCCGAACCACATCACTTCTTCGGACTTGAGGATCAACTGACGCTGGCCGACGCGGACGGTGAAGCGCTCAAGATGGATCGAGGCGCCGAGGCGGCTGCGGTCGAGTCCGCTCAGCAGCTCGGACAGGCGCCTCGACAGTTCTTCGGGACGCTCGAGGTCGCGGCGCGCGCGGTCGATAGCCTGCGTGAGCCGCTCGGCGCGGAACGGCTTGAGCAGGTAGTCGCACGCGTTCTCCTCGAACGCGCGAACGGCGTAGTGATCGAACGCGGTGACGAATACGACGGCCGGACGCGGGTCGAGTGACGCGAGCAGCTGAAATCCGTCCTCGCCTGGCATCTGGATGTCGAGCAGCAGCAGATCGGGCCGCGAGGCGGCGATGCGTTCGCGCGCTTCTCCGGCCGAGCCGGCTTCGCCGGCGATCACCAGGTCTTCGGCGGTCTCGAGCAGGCGCCGCGTCCGCGAACGGGCGAGGGGTTCGTCATCCACGATCAACACGCGCAGCGGGGCGGGGCTCATGGGGTCAGGGTCTTACCACGTCAGGCCGAATCCGGCCACCACGATGCGACGGCTGAAGTACGACAGATTCTCGCGCCGCTCGGAGTAGTCCTCGTTGTACACGTAGTCGAGTACGTTGCCGATGCCGAGCACGTTCATGGCTTCGACATAGAACACACACGTGCTGCTCGCCGGGACACCGCCCAGTTCGGGCAGCGAGAACAGCCGCGTCACCCGCACGTCGAGCCGTCGGTAGTCGGGCAGCCGCGCCGAGTAGCGCGCGCCTTCGATCGGATGCCAGGTGTCGCGCCCGGCGTCGTAAGTGGCGCCCATGATGGGCGTGTAGGCGCGTCCGCTCGAATAGCCCATGCGCGCGCCGAGCTGCCACATCGACGGCAGCTGATACGCGCCGACCAGCGTCACCGAGTGCGGCACGCCATAGCGAGACGGAACCTCTGACGTGTCGTCGCCCTCTTTGCGCCGGCTGTCTTGATAGCCGTAGGACACCCAGCCGGAGACCGGACCGCGGCGGCCGCGCACGAATACGTCGAAGCCGCGCGCGTAGCCGTGGCCGTCGTTGGCGTAGAACGTCTCCGCTGATTGGGTGATCAGGTCGTGATAGTCCTTGCGATAGCCTTCGATCCTCACATTGAGATCGGGCGACGCCCATTCGTATCCGGCGATCAGGTGATCGGCGGCGAGCGGGCGCAGCACCGGATTGCCGTAGACCGGATCGAGATAGGAAGCGTCCGCGGGCTGATGGTAGCGGCCGGTCGCGATCCGTAGCGTTTGCTGATCGCCGAGGCGCCACGCGAGGGCCGCGCGCGGATCGACGGTCCACACGTTCGCGAGCGAAACGTAGTCGAAGCGCGCGCCGAGGGTCGCGTACAACGGACCCCACACGCGCGCCTTGTCCTCGACATAGAACCCGGGTGTATCGAGTGTGGGCCGCGTGTCGTGGAAGCGCACCGGCGCTCCGCCGGAATAGTCGGTGCTGTCGGAGGGGAACGCGCCGGCGATGTCGTCTTCGCGGCGGCGGATGCCCGCGCCAAACGACAGCTCGTGGCGGTCCGAGGCCTCCCATACCGCATCGACGTTCGCCTGCGCGTGCGCTTCGCGTTCTTCGACGTTCGAGGGCCCGAACGTCCAGCGCGTGCGATAGCGCTGCACCGAGACCTGGCCCTTGAGTGCCAACCGCCCGGCGATCGCATCCTGGAACTGGAGTGCGGCGAGCTGATTGCGCGAGCGCCGCGAGTAGGCACCCTCGTAGTTCAGGTGCTGTGAGATCACGCTGATGCGGTCGGCTGATCCCAGATAGAGCAGCGCGAGCCGTCCCGTGGTCGAGTAGCGATAGAGCAGCCGCCCGGCGCCATCGCCGCTCGCCGGCGCCTGCACGTATTCATCCGGCGCGGGGTAGAGGCGGTTCAGCAGCCGCACGTCGCTCGCGCGCATGGTGCCGACCAGCGACAGCCGGTCGGGGATCAGCGACCAGCTGCCCGACACACCGCCGCCGACGATGTTGGCGCCGACCGAGAACGTGCGAAGGTTCATCGGATCCTGCGTCTCGATGTCGAGGACGCCCGAGAGCACCCCGCCGTACTTGGCCGAGAATCCGCCGCTCGAGAAGAACGCGCTCTTGAGCATGTAGGTGTCGAATGCGGAGAACAGCCCGCCCGAGGCGCCTTCGTAGTGGTAGGGATGTCCGATCTCGCCGCCATCGAGCCGGATCAGCGTTTCCTTCGGATCGCCTCCGCGCACGTAGAGGGCCGCACCCTCGTCGGGCGCGTTGATGCTCGGCAGCGCGCGCAGCGCCTGGAACACGTCGCCCGCTCCCCCGGGAGTGGTGAGCACGTCGAGCCGGCGCAACGTCGCGCCTTCGCTCTTGCCGACCTTGCCGAACGAAGACGTGGTGACGACGACTTCGCCGACCGGCACCGGTGCGTCGGGCAGCGTGATCGTCAGCTCGGCCATCGCGGGCGACGCGACCAGCACGAGCTTCACCTTCTCGTAGCCCATCTGCGTGATCTCGATCACGGCGGGACCATCCGGCACTGCGAACGAGAACCGGCCATCGGCCCCCGACACCGTGCCGATGCGCGCGGTGGGAACGGCAATGTTCGCGTATTCGACCGGCTTGCCGTCCTTGTCCCGGACAATCCCGGTGATCGTCGCGGCATGCGCGGCGGCGGTGATGAGCGCCGCCACGATCGGAAGCAAGGCCGCCGTGAAGGCGATGGACACGTTGCGGGCACGCGGTCCCATCAGGACTTCGCTTTCTCCTTGTCGAGCGCCGGCAGCAGCACGTGCTCGACCCAGTGATTGGCGGGGTTGATTGCGAGCGCCTTCTGGTAGAACGCGCGCGCGTCGGCGGTCTTGTCGAGCTTCGCCGCCGCGCGGCCGGCCCATGCGTAGGCCTCGTCGTGTCCCCAGTGAATGTCACCCGGCGTTTCGGCCGCGAACAACTCGATCGCCTTGAGGAAGGTGACGAGCGCCTTGTCGGCACCGCCGCCGACGAATTTCGGCTTGTTGAGGGTGTTGATGCCCTGCAGCAGCAGGACGCGGGGATTCAAAGGCTCCATGCCGAGTGCCCGCCCGTACGCCTCCTCCATCTCCATGCCCAGCATCATGCCGCGCGACGGATCGATCGCGACCGACAGCCCCTGCATGCCGGCGCGTAGCGCGATCGCATCAGCGAACTTCGGATGCAGTTTGAGCGACTGGTCGAGATGCTCGATCCCGTCCTTGATGTAGCGGCCCGCTTCCTTCTTGTCCTTGCTCATCAGGCGTGGAACGAGCCGGTAGTCGGCGAGCGCCACCCAGTAGTGCAGTTCGGCAGACTTCGGATCGACCGCCTGGAGCCCGGCGATCTGCGCGCGCGCTTTGACGATCGCTTCGGGCGTGTCGTAGGTGGCCTGCGCGAGTGCGACCGTTGCCGCCTCGATCGGCGTGGGATCCGCCGCGTGCGCGAGCGGCGAGACGAACAACGCAGCCAGCAGGGCTAGAGGAACGAGCGAACGCGTGACGTTCATCGTGAGGCTCCTTCGGTGAGGGTGGAGGTGAGGATCGGAATCGTGAGGCGCAGGCGCGTGCCCGAACCGGGCAAGCTTTCGATCTCGAACGCGTGCGGCGGCCCGGCAGCGCGCAGACGCTCGCGCACGGAGTGCAGACCGAATCCGTTGCCGGACGCGGAGGCGGTACCGCTCATGCCGGGACCGTCGTCCCAGACTTCGAGCACCAGCAGGTCGCCTTCGCGGCGAGCGCCGAGCCCGACGGTGCCGCCTTCGGTGCGCGGTGCCACCGCGTAGCGCACCGCGTTCTCGACCAGCGGCTGGAGCAGCAGGCTCGGCACCATGAGGCCGTCGAGGCCGGGCTCGATCCGCTCTTCGACGTGCAGCCGCTCGCCGAAGCGCGTGTGCTCGATCTCGAGGTAGGCGCGCACGAAGTCGAGTTCGTCGCCGAGCCGCATGTGCGCATGCTCGGAGGCGCGCAGCGAGTGGCGGAACACATCGGCGAGCCGCGTGATCGTCTCTTCAGCCTCGGCGGGATTCACGCGCACCAGGGCCGCGATGGTGTTGAGCGTGTTGAACAGGAAGTGCGGCTGGACCTGGGCGCGCAATGCGCGCAGTTCGGCCTCGGCCAGCGCCACGCGCATGGTCTCGATCGCGCGCGCACGCGCCATGGACTCCTTGTAGAACGCGATCGCGTACGCGATGCCCGAGAACGTGATGGTGAACAGCACCGTGTAGGCACCCGATGCCGCGATCGCGCGCGGGCTTCCGAGGAACCCGGGCATCAGCGTGTTGTGGACGATGAGTGCGGCGGCGGCGGATCCGATGATGGAAGTGACCATGTAGGCAGGAGCTTCAATCATGATCGGGAGCCGGCCGTCGCGCGAGGAGCGACGCCGGAGATAGGGCAGTCCCCACGTCGCGAGCGCCACGATCGCAAGCCGGACCGTGAAGGCGAACACCAGCGAAAGCTTGAACGACATCCCGTACGCCTCGCGCGTCGCCCCGTAGAGCGTCCCGAAGAACAGCGCGAACGGGATCGCATAGAGCGGCTGCTGCCACAGGGTGGCCAGCAGTGCGCGGCCCAGACTCGGCGTGCGGGTTTCGGTGGTACAGGATGCGGTGGATTCCATGGCGTCTCCTTCACGGGACAACTTAGGGGGCGGCCGCGGTTCGGGCGATGCCCGGGGCGATGGGCGGTCGAACGGGGAGGATGAACGGTCGCGAACGGAGATGGCGGGGGAGGGACCGGAAACTGCCATGAAGATCGAGCGAGAGCGTGGGGTCTGAAGGGGGATCGGGTGAAAGATGCGCGAGGCGCTGCGCGCCTCGCGCTAGATGACGCGCAGCACCATCACCGTCATGTCGTCGCCGGCCTCGAGGCCGCCGAGATGCTCGCGGACCGCGGCAAGGATGCCTTCGGTGATCTCCTTCGCCGAGAGGTGCTCGGGCATCCGCTCGACGCAAGCGTAGAGACGCTCTTCGCCGAACAAGTCGTTCGCGGCGTCGGCGGCCTCGCTGATGCCGTCGGTGTAGAGCACGACGCGGTCGCCGGGGCGCAGCTCGATCGAATCCTCTTCGAACGTCGCCGACTCGAGGATGCCGACCACGGTGCCACCCCGCTCGAGCATCACGCGCTCGCCACCGCGGCGGAACACGACCGGAAAGTTGTGCCCGGCGTTGGAGAACGCCATGCGCATGGTGCGCTCCTCGATGCGCGCGAGGAAGAACGTCGCGAACTGCTGGACGGCGGTGCTGCGGTAGACCAGCGTGTTGATGTTGCGGAGGACCTCGCCCACGCCGCTCGAAGTCATCGCCTGTGTCCGCAGCGACGCCTGCAACATCGACGACAGCAATGCCGCCGGCACGCCCTTGCCCGCGACGTCGGCGATCGCGAGGAGATACGAGTCCTCGCCCGCCACCACGACGTCGTAGAAGTCGCCGCTCACCTGCTTCGACGACACGTTGACGGCATAGACCTCGAGCCGCGGCAGTGCCGGGAACTGCGACAACAAGAAAGAGCGCTGGATGCGCCGCGCGAGGTCCAACTCCTGGTCCGACTTCGCGCGCTCGATCGAGTCGCGGTAGTAGGACACCGCGTACATCAGCGCGCCGAACAGGACCACGAACAACAGGGCGAACATCAGCACGACCGCGACCTGGCGCGGGCCGCCGAGGAATCCGGGCATGATCGTGAGGTGGAGCACCACCGCCGCCAGCACCGAACCGAACATCGAAGTCGTGCCGTACAGCACGCTGTACTTCCACCCGAGCCCGCGGGTCGGGGTCGTGGCTTCGGGAAGCAGGCGCGGGCGCACAAACCAGCTGACGGCCCAGATGCACAGGTTGATGCTCCCCGCGAACACCAATGATGCAATGTAGGCGCCGACGTAGTCGCCGCGGCTCGCGCCGAACAGGGTCCCGAAGAACAGTGCGAACGGAACACCCCACACCGGAACCGCGATCAGGATTCGTCGCAGATCGCTCCACGGGTTCTTCGCAGGCATGAACGAAAAGATCCGCATCGGGTCGTGCTCCAGGTTCGCGGTGGCGTGGATGCGACCGCGCGCGACCTACACTCCTGCGCCGGGCGACGGCGGACCATACTCGCACCGACCGGCGGTCGAAAGCGGGGGATGGACGGTCGGCGCAGCGGGCCGGTCGCGCTCCCTCACGGCGCGAGCCGCTCGATCACCCAGCCGCCATCGGCGAGGCTTCGATAGCGGATGCGATCGTGCAGCCGGTGTTCTCCGGCCTGCCAGAATTCGATCGCATCGGGCTGCACGCGGAAGCCGCCCCAGAACACAGGGCGCGCGATCAGCCGTTCGGCGTGCTCCGCCGACAACTCGCGCACGCGCCGCTCGAGCGGTTCGCGCCCGGCGATGACCGTGCTCTGTGGCGATGCTGCGGCGCTGATGCGGCTCCCGGCGGCGCGCGTGGCGAAGTAGGCATCGGACTCCGCGGCGGTCACACGCGCGACGCGGCCCTCGATGCGCACCTGGCGATGGAGCGGCGCCCAGTAGAGCACCAGTGCCGCGCGAGGATTGGCTTCGAGCTCCCGCCCTTTGCGGCTCTCGTAGTTCGTGAAGAAAACGAACCCGCGCGCATCGACCCCGCGCAAGAGGACCATACGCGCCGAAGGCCGCCCGTCGGGACCGGCGGTTGCGAGCGTCATGGCTTCGGGCTCGGGTACCGATGCGCTGGCTACCGCGAACCAGGCGCGAAACAGCTCGAAGGGGTCGGCGGGGGCGCTGGATTCCGACAGCGGCGAAGGCCCTGGTACGCCGCCCGGACCCTCGTCAGGCGAATGGGATTTTGAGCGGAACAGGGGCATCGGAGGACCTCGGGGCAATTCCTGACATGGTGGACGAGCACCGTAGCGAAGTCGGAGTGCCATTGCACGTTAGGGGGCCTGAGTTGAAGCTGCTTGCGCACCGGCCGTCGAACGAGGGCATTGACAGCCCGGAGGGGTTGGGGTAGCGGTACCCGGGCAGGTCCCCGGCTCCCCGTTTCGGAGCACCACTCTTTCAAGGAGGAACGATGAAGAAAACCATGATGATGGCGGCACTCGCCCTGATGCTGGCGACGACAGCTTCGTTTGCAGGAGTTTCGAAGGGCGAATGGACCGGCGGTGGCCAGGCGGGTCTGCATGTTCCGAGCGGCGACTATGGCGATCTCGCGAAGGCCGGATACGTGCTCGGCGTGTTCCTGGACTACAACGTCACCCCGATGTTCTCGCTCGGTGCGAATCTCGACTTCAACAGCACCAAGGCGAAGGACGAGATCGTGGACGACTTCCCGGGTGTCGACGAGATCAAGTTCACGCTGTTCAACTACGGCGTGAACGGCGCCCTGGCCTTCATGCCGGAAGCCGTCGTGCATCCGTACCTCAAGGCCGGACTCGGCATGTACAACATGAAGACCGAAGTCACGGGCTCGGGCGTTTCGGCCGAGGACAAGACGAACAAGGTCGGATTCCTCGGCGGCGCGGGCCTGATGATCCATCCGGCCGGCAATCCGATCGGATTCGGCATCGAAGGTCTGATCCACAACGTTTCGGACGCGATTGAAGAGGCAGACGGCGACAAGAAGTCCGCCCAGTTCTACACCGTCACGGGACGCATCTCGTTCTCGTTCTCGGACGCGTCGCAGAAGTAGTTCCGGCAAGACGACGGCCCGGTCGAAAGCACTCGACCGGGCCGTTTGTGCATCGTTGGGATGCAGCGCCGCTATCGGTACGCCGCGATCCCCGTCACCGCTTCGCCGAGCACCAGCGTGTGGATGTTGTGCGTGCCCTCGTAGGTCTTAACCGACTCGAGGTTGCACATGTGGCGCATCACCGGATACTCCGCCGTGATGCCGTTGGCGCCCAGGATGTCGCGCGAGCGCCGCGCGATGTCGAGCGCGATCTCGCAGTTGTTGCGCTTGGCGAGCGAGACCTGTTCCGGCGTGACCGTGCCGCGCTCCTTCATGCGTCCGAGCTGGACGCACAAGAGCTGTGCCTTGGTGATCTCGGTCAACATGTCGGCGAGCTCCGCCTGCACGAGCTGGTAGGAGCCGATCGGCTTGCCGAACATGATCCGGCTCTTCGAATACTCGGCGGCCGAATGGAAACACGCCATCGCCGCACCGACCACGCCGAAGGCGATGCCGAAACGCGCCTGCGACAGACAGCCGAGCGGGCCCTTCAGACCCTTTACGTTCGGAAGCAGGTTCTCTTCCGGAACGAACACGTCCTGGAGGATCAACTCGCTCGTCACCGAGGCGCGCAGCGAGTGCTTGCGCTTCTGCTCCGGAGCCGAGAACCCCTTCATGCCCTTCTCGACCAGGAACCCGCGGATCACCTCGCGCCCGAGTTCCGCGTCCGGCAGTTTGGCCCACACCACTGCGACATCGGACACGGTGCCGTTGGTGATCCACATCTTGGCGCCGTTCAGCACGTAGCCTCCGGAGGCAGGCTTCGCGCGCGTGATCATGCCGGCCGGATCCGATCCGAAGTCGGGCTCGGTGAGCCCGAAGCAACCGATCGCTTCGCCCTTCGCGAGCTTCGGCAGCCACTTCATGCGCTGCTCTTCCGATCCGTACGCATAGATCGGGTACATCACGAGCGAGCCCTGCACCGAGGCGAACGAGCGCAGGCCCGAATCGCCGCGCTCCAGTTCCTGCATCGCGAGTCCGTAGGCGGTGGGGGACACGCCCGCGCAGCCGTACTTCTCCGGCAGTGTGGCTCCGAGCAGACCCATGCCGGCGATCTCGGGGATCAGGTCCTTGGGAAAGTAAGCACCTTCGTAGGCCTCTTCGATCACCGGCAGAAAGCGATCCTCGACCCAGTCGCGAACGTGATCGCGGATCTGGATTTCCTCTTCCGTGAGCAGGCTGGCGATCTCGTAGAAATCGACGCCGGTGAAGCGTGGCATGCGGGGCTCCTTAGAATGAGCGTCGTACGGACCTGTCGATGGGCTGCGCGTCCGCTGCACGATCGGCGCGGGATTCGTGTGCGGCGGGACGGAGTGGGGGCGCCAAACCGCCGGAGTATAGGGGCACGTCTCGCGGCCGGCCAAACGATGCGTGGTACGGCACTCGCAGAGCCCGCGCGCAGCGGTCCGGCGTCGGCGTTGCGCGCCGTGCGGGCGTCGAATAACGTGGTGCGCGTGACTCCCCGAACGATCCTCCTGGAGGTTCCCGCATGCGGTGTGTTCGCGCCGTCTTCGTCGCCCTGTTCGCGGTGGCGCTCATCATGATCGAGGGCACGGACCAGACCACCTTCGCCGCACGCGGCAATGCCACCCGCTCGATGGTGTGGGCGCCGCACGGCATGGTGTGCGCCTCCCAGCCGCTCGCGGTGCAGGCGGGCCTCGACATCCTGCGCCGCGGCGGGAGTGCCGTGGACGCCGCGATCGCCGTGAACGCGTGTCTCGGGCTGATGGAACCGACCGCGAACGGGATGGGCGGCGATCTGTTCGCGCTGGTGTGGGATCCCGAGACGAAGAAGCTCTACGGGCTCAACGGATCGGGCCGCGCGCCGATGGGGCTGACCGCCGAAATGGTGCCGCCCGATTCCGACGGGACGATTCCGCTCTACTCGCCATATGCGTGGACGGTACCGGGGACGGTGGATGCGTGGTTCGAGCTCCACAAGAAGTTCGGCCGCCTGAACATGAGGCAGAACCTCGGCGATGCGATTCGCTACGCGGACGAAGGATTCCCGCTGTCGCCCGTGATCGCCTCGGACTGGGAGCGCTCGGTCGCGCGCTTCTCCGAGAAGCCGGGCTTCCGTGAAGTGTTCATGCCCGGCGGCAGGGCGCCGAAGGAAGGCGAGGTGTTCCGCAATCCGGCGCTCGCGCGCACGCTGCGCTCCATCAGTGATCGCGGTCCGCGCTCGTTCTACGCCGGACCGATCGCCGACGCGATCGTGAGCTTCTCGACCGCCCACAAAGGCTTCTTCAAGAAGGACGACTTCGTGAAGCACAAGTCGACCTGGGACGATCCGATCTCGACCACGTACCGCGGATACACGGTGTGGGAGCTGCCGCCGAACGGGCAGGGGCTCGCGGCACTCCAGATGCTCAACATCCTCGAGAACTTCGATCTCGCGAAGCTCGGACGCAACTCCGCCGACTTCTGGCATGTGATGGTCGAGGCGAAGAAGCTCGCGTTCGCCGATCGCGCGAAGTACTACTCCGATCCCGCGTTCGCGAAGCTGCCGGTCGAGCAGCTGCTGTCGAAGGACTACGCGAAGAAACGCGCGAAGAAGATCGACATGCAGAAGGCCGCACTCACCGATGCGCCCGGCGACTTCCCGATCCTGAACCGCCGCGAGACCACGTTCCTCTGCACGGCGGATTCGAGCGGCATGATGGTGGCGCTGATCCAGAGCAACTACACCGGCTTCGGATCCGGCTACGTGGTGCCCGAGCTGGGCTTCGGACTTCAGAATCGCGGTGCTTTGTTCTCGCTCCAGAAGGGACACGCGAACTACCTCGAGCCTGGCAAGCGTCCGTTCCACACGATCATCCCGGCGTTCGTCACGCGCGACAGCGTGCCCCTGATGGCGTTCGGACTCATGGGCGGCGACATGCAGCCGCAAGGACACGCGCAGGTGCTCGTGAATCTGTTCGACCTCGGAATGAACTTGCAGGAGGCGGGCGACGCGGTGCGCTTCCACCACACCGGTTCGACCGAGCCGACCGGCACCGTGATGACCGACGGCGGCATCCTTCACATCGAGCCCGGCATCTCCGACTCACTGCTCACCGAGCTGCGGCGCCGCGGGCATCGCATCGAGCCCGAATCGGTCGGCGCCTACGGCGGATATCAGGCGATCTGGCGCGATCCCAAGACCGGCATGTACGGCGGTGCCACCGAGAAGCGCAAGGACGGCGCGGCGATGGGGTACTGAACGGCGCGGCGGGTGCCGATGCCCGGTCGGAGTCGGTTTTCTCTCCATCGTCGGGGGCCGGATTCTCCCGCGCGTCGATCATTGATGCCCCCACGCCGCGTCGAGTATTCTTGACGCCGATTGCGTTCTCCTCCTTCGACTGACAGGGAGCATCTTCATGGCGGCCACCCGGACGACTGCGACCTCGACACCTGTTCCCCCGCGCTACCACGGCCTCACCGCCGAGGAGCTGGTCGGCCTCTACCGGACGATGTACACGTCGCGCAAGACCGACGACGAGGAGATCCGGTTGAAGAAGCTGGACAAGATCTTCTTCCAGATCTCGGGTGCCGGGCACGAGGCGGTGCTCGCGGCGGCGGGGAAGGTGCTGCGGCCGGGATACGACTGGTTCTATCCTTACTACCGCGATCGCGCGCTGTGCCTGGAACTCGGCATGACGCCGCGCGAGATGTTCCTGTCGGCGGTTGCCTCGGCCGAGGATCCCAATTCCGGCGGGCGTCAGATGCCGAGCCACTGGGGTCACAAGGCGCTCAACATCGTGTCGCAGTCGAGCCCGACCGGAACCCAGTACCTCCAGGCCGTCGGAGCCGCCGAGGCGATCGTGAAGTACGTGGATCTCCAGGGACAGCACCCTTCACTCTCCGGACTTGCGAAGGGCGACGAAGTCGTCTACGTGTCCTCGGGTGACGGCACCACCAGCGAGGGCGAGTTCTGGGAGGCGCTCAACAGCGCGTGCAATCTCAAGCTTCCGGTGCTGTTCCTGATCGAAGACAACGGCTACGCGATCTCGGTGCCGGTCGACGTACAGACCGCGGGCGGCAACGTGGCGCAGCTGGTGCGCAACTTCCCGAACCTCAAGTGGGTCGGCGAGATCAACGGCAACGATCCGATCGAGTCGTACGGAATTCTGAAGGAGGCGGTCGAATACTGCCGTCAGCGCAAAGGCCCCGCACTCGTGCGCGCCCTGGTGACGCGACCGTATTCCCACTCGATGTCGGACGACGAAACCAAGTACCGCTCGGTCTCGGAGCGCGAGGCCGAGTCCGAGAAGGACTGCCTCAAGACCTACTCCCGGTTCCTGGTGGACGAAGGCATGCTCACGGCCGAATCGCTCGAGCGCCTGCATCAGGAGATCGACGCGAGCCTGCGCGCGGATGCCGAGGCGGCGACTACGAGCAAGCAGCCGCCGCTCCATACCGCGACCGCGTTCGTGTTCTCGCCCGATGTCGATCCGTCGTCGGACCGCTTCGCCGTCGAGCCGCGGCCCGAACCGGGCCAGCAGGCCGAGACCATGCTCCAGAGCATCAACTACTGCCTGCGCGATGAGATGACCCGCAACCCGCGCGTGATCCTGTTCGGCGAGGACGTCGCCGACGCCTCACGCGAAGAGGTGCTCGCGGACATGAAGGGCAAGGGTGGCGTGTTCGGCGTGACGTGGGGCCTGCAGAAGGCGTTCGGCGGCAAGCGTGTGTACAACTCGCCGCTCGCCGAGGCCAACATCGTCGGGCGCGCGATCGGGCTCGCCACGCTCGGCTGGAAGCCGGTGGTCGAGATCCAGTTCTTCGACTACATCTGGCCTGCGATGATGCAGATCAGAAACGAACTCGGCTACATGCGGTATCGCTCGAACAATGCGTTCAGCGCACCGGTCGTGATCCGCACCGCGTACGGCGGCTACCTGCGCGGCGGCGCTCCGTACCACAGCCAGTGCGGCGAAAGCATCTTCGCCCATTGCCCCGGACTGCGGGTCGTGCTGCCAAGCAACGCGGAAGATGCCGTGGGACTGCTGCGCACGGCGATGCGTTGCGAAGATCCGGTGCTGTTCCTCGAGCACAAGCATCTCTACCGTCAGCCGTACGCCAAGTCCCCGTACCCCGGCGCCGACTACACGCTGCCGTTCGGCCGCGCGCGGATCGTGCGCGAGGGAAGCGACGTGACGCTCGTGACGTACGGCGCACTGGTCCAGCGCAGTTATCTCGCCGCACAGGAGCTGGCCGAAGAGGGGATCGACACCGAAGTGATCGACCTGCGCACGATCCAGCCGCTCGACTTCGAATCGGTGGCGAAGTCGGTCGTGAAGACCGGCCGCGTGATCGTGGCGCACGAGGACACGATGTTCTGCGGCTACGGCGCCGAAGTCGCGGCCCGTGTGGCGAACGAGTGCTTCATGGACCTCGACGCTCCGGTGCGCCGCGTGGCGGCGTTGGATACTCCGGTCGCCTACTCGCCGCAGCTCGAGGACGTGATCCTGCCGCAGAAGGACACGCTGGTGCGCGCGATCCGCGAGATCGCGGCGTTCTGATCGCGGCGCGGCGGACGTACCGGAGCGGCAACCCCGCGCGCTTCGGGTCGCGGGTGCCGTAATGGAACGGTGGCGCACCGGGATCCTGATCTTCGACGATGTCGAAGTGCTGGATTTCGCCGGACCCTTCGAAGTGTTCTCGCGTACGCGAACGGTCGCGGGGGCCGATTCGCGCCGCACCGACGAACACGCGCCGTTCGACGTGTTCACGGTTGCGCGCACGATCGCGCCAATTCGCGCGACCGGCGGGCTCGTCGTCACCCCGCATCACGGATTCGACGATGCGCCGCCGATCGATCTGCTGGTGGTGCCCGGCGGTTTCGGAACGCGCCCTCTGCTCGAGGATCACGCGGTGCTCGAGTGGATCGCCGCGCGTTCCCGCGCGGCACGGCTCACGACGTCCGTGTGCACCGGGGCGCTCTTGCTCGCGAAGAGCGGAGTGCTGGCCGGCAGGCGCGCGACCACACACTGGGCGGCCCTCGATCTGCTCGCCACTTTGCACGACCCCGCGCTCGTCGAGCGTGAACGCCGCGTGGTGGAGGACGGTGTCGTGACCTCGGCCGGCGTCTCAGCCGGAATCGACATGGCGTTCCGGGTCGTCGAGCGGCGCTGCGGACGAGCGGTCGCGGAAGAGACCGCGCGCTATATCGAATATCCGCTGGATCTCGACCGGCTTCGCTGACCCTTCACGCGCCGCGCGGTCGAATGGCCGGTGCCGGGAACAGCACGTCTTCGATCGCTGCGGGCCGCGTGAGCGATCGCCAGAATCCGTAGACGCCGATACCGAGCACGATCGCGAGCACCACGACCGTCCGGATCGCGGGCCACGATTGCATCCCCATCCCGATCGGTGCGGACTGCAGCAGCGTGTGCGTCGCGAGCCCGACCATGGCCGCGAGCAACCCGAAGCGCATCAGAACCCCGAGCAGCAACAGCGTCGAGAGTGCGGCGAGCGTGATGTCGATCGCGAAGAAATCGCCCCGCGGCAGGGCTTGCGGCGCGAACACCAGGAACGACGCGATTATCGCCAGCGCGGTGCGGCGCAGGAGGAGGCGCGCCACGACCAGAATCACGACGAAGCCCATGATGAGGACCACGTTCGAATGCAGCAGCCCGAGGATCTCGGCGATCTGCTGGCGCGTGCCGAGCAATGAGGCGAGTTGATGCTCGATGTAGCCGACGTTGTCGGGGCGCCCGGGGGGAGCGCCGAACCACGCGGGTGCCGCCTGGTGCGCGGCGACCATCAGCGCGAGCGCGGTTCCGGTGAGCGACCCGAGCAGCAGATCGCGGCCGACGCGCGCATCGGCGTGTCTTCCATCGACGAGCCGCGCCCACGCCACGAGCAGGCGCGGCCAGAACTGGCGTGCGTAGGGTTCGACCGCCACGTAGAACAAACCTCCGTAGGCGAAATCGTAGAGGCCCCAGGCGAGCACCGAGCGGATCTGCTCGGTCGCGCTCGCGGCCGTGAGATGGGCGCCGAACACCCACGACAGCGCGCGCAGGGCCGCCATCGCAACCGCCACCCGCAGCGCGCGGCGCGTGTCGACGCGTCCACGGCGCAGGTTGCGACGCGCGAGCCACGCACCGATCAGCATCGAGGCGAGGAACATTGCGGGTCGGAATGCATGCGCGAACAGGCGCGTGACGCTGACCGGATCGCGGCCGCTGGTGCTGAGCCCGGCACGCCCCGGACGCGCGTCGATATCTGCACCCGCGATCGCGGAGGCCTCCGGCGGATGCGCCAGCGGCAGTCCCGTTCCCAGCGGACCATCGATCTGCACGAGATCCCCCCGGGTGCCGAGACGAACCCCGGTCATCCCCGAAGCCCACGGGGGATCGACATACGACACGCGGTAACGCGGGCCCGCCGGTACCATCGGTGCGGGGCTCTCGCGATACCAGAAGGTCACGACCGGCGGGCTCACCTCCGAGAGATTGTGCCATTGCGCGCGTGACGGATTGCCCGCCATGCGGTCGATCACGGACTCGTCGTACTCGAAGCCGTAGGCACGGTCCGCTGCGGGACGCGCGATGCCGCGTTCGCGCAGCAATGCGCGTGCGTGCTCCGCCATCGACTCGGCAGGCTCGGGAATCATGAGCGTGGGCACGAGACGCGTACGCGGCGCCACGACGACCACGAGTGCCAGTCCCGCGACCAGCGCCGTCATGCACAACCACGCGGTCGCGCGCCGCAACGCGTCCGCGCGCGTGGTCGCCGAGGCGACCATGTCGGGTGCGGGGATTTCGCCGGCGGCGATCGCCGCCGCCAGCCGGTCTCCGCCCGGCAACACGGCGGCCACCGCGCGCGCGGAGCGCGGGCGCCGGGCCGGATCCGGATCGAGACACCGCATGATGGCGCGCTCCAGCGCGGGATCGAGTTCGCGCACGTGATCCGACGGCGCGCGCGGCGGGCCTTCGGTGCGCAGCCGGATGATGTCACGCACCGTGGCCGCTTCGAATGCCGGGCATCCGGTCGCGATTTCGTAGAGCACGAGGCCCAGTCCATACAGATCGCTCTGCACCGTGGGACTGTGTCCCGCGACGAACGCCTCCGGCGCCATGTAGGCGGGCGTGCCGGCGATCGTGTCGGGCTCGCCCCGGTGACCGTGCAGTTCCGCAAGACCGAAGTCGGTGATGCGCGCGTGCCCGCGGCCGTCGATCATCACGTTCGCGGGTTTCAAGTCGCGATGGAGTACGCCCTGCTCGTGCATCGCCGCGAGTCCCGCGCACAGTTCGTGTGCGAGCGCCACCACCTTGTCGGCCGGCAAGCGCCCGATGCGGCGCAACAGCGATGCGAGGTCCTCGCCGTCGACGAACTCCATCGAAAGCGCATGCGTGCCGTCCCATTCCACGATGTCGTGCACGCGGCACACGCCCGGATGCGAGACGTGCCGCGCGAGACGCACCTCAGCGAACAGCGCCTGCAGGCGCGCGGGCTGGTCGCCGATTTCGCGCGGGAGGAACTTGAGCGCCACCGGCTGGCCGAGCCTAAGATCGTCGGCGCGGTAGACTTCGCCGCTCGCGCCGTGCCCGATCCGCTCGACGATGCGGAAGCGGTCGAGCAGCACGGAGCCGGGTATGAAGCGGGCGGCGGCGTGCGGTGGCGGGAGGGACACGTCAGCCCTTCGCGAGCCCGTGCTGTCGAAGTTTCTTGTAGAGCGCGGACTCGCTGATCTTGAGCCGCTCGGCCAACTCGGCGCGAGTGAGATTCGGATAGCGCTCGAGCGCCTGCTCGAGCGAATGGCGCTCGGCTTCCTCGAGCAGCCCCGGCAGCCCGGCCGAGAGATCAGTGTGCGCGCTTCCCGGCGTTGCCGCCGAGGCCTCGCGCCGCGGATCGAGATGCGCACGGATGCGCTCCGGCGTCACCGGCGCGCGGGTCTCGTCCATCGAGATCCGTGCCGCGAGCTGCTCCAGATGCCGCACGTTGCCAGGCCAGGTGAAGTCGAGGTCGCACAGATAGCGTTCGGCCTCGTCCGACAACTCGACCCAGCGCCCCGCGTCGTGCTGATCGAGCGCGTGCCGCAGCAGCAGCGGGATGTCCTCGATCCGCTCACGCAGCGGGGGCACACGCACCGGGACGTAGTTGAGCCGCTCATAGAGGTCGCGACGAAAGCGCCCCGCGGCGACTTCGTGCTCCAGATCGCGATGGGTCGCCGCGATGATGCGCAGGTCGACGCGGCGCTCCTTCGCGTCGCCGATGCGTTCGTAGGTTTTCTCCTGGAGGAGGCGCAGGAGCTTGGGCTGGATCTCGGGTGGCAGCTCGCCGATCTCGTCGAGGAACAGCGTTCCGCCTTCGGCCGCCTGCACCTTGCCCACCTGATCGGAGAGCGCGCCGGTGAACGCGCCGCGGCGATGGCCGAACAGCTCGGCCTCGACCATGCCCTTTTCCAGCGTCGGGCAGAACACCGTCACGAACGGCTGCTGCGCGCGGGTACCACTGGAGTGGATCGCGCGCGCGACGATGCTCTTGCCAGTGCCGGTCTCGCCGAGCAACAGCGCGGGGAAGTCGGTCGCCGCAACGCGCCGCACGATGACTTCGAGTTCGCGCACCGCCTTCGAGCGTCCGACGAAGCGGCCGAACGACCACTCGGTCGCAAGCTGCCGGCGGTTCTCCTCGGCTTCGGCACGCAAGCGAATCTCCGAAGCCGCGAGCCGGTCGCGTTCCCCGAGCACCGCGCGTCCGGCTTGCAGCGTCGCGAGCACCGGGGCCGCCACATCGAGCAGTGCGCGCAACTGTTCGCGATGGGTCTCGGTGAAGTGGCCGTCATGGCGATGCTCCAGATGGACGATCGCCGCGACGCGCGGCACCTCGCCGATCGCCATGCACAGAACCGATCCGGTGCGCAGTTCGCGCACCGACTGCACCTGCCCGAACTGGGGATCGTCGATGATGCTGTCGAGCCGGACGTCCTTGCCCTGGGCGAGCACCCGCGCGAACAGGGTCCGGCTGTAGCGGCCCGCGTCGCCTTCGAACTGTCCCGGCGCGTAACCGTGAAGCACGCGGTACTCGATCGCGCCGTCTTCGACCACCTCAGCGAACACACCGCGCTCGGCGGATGTGCGCGCCACAGCCTGCTCGAGAATGATCTTCAAGACATGCGTCGGCTCCGCCACCTGGCGGAGCACTTCCTGGAGCGCGGCGATCAGTTCGGTCGTCTGAAGGGGGTCAGTCATGGCCGCGGCCGAGTATACGCGATCGCGCGGGCGAGCCCCCGCCACGGCGGCGGGCGACTCCACGGGCGTGGAGAGTCTCCACGTTCGCGGAGTCCGAGAATATGGAGCGGCACGCGCAGCCACGCGAAATCCTCGGGAAATCGGCGAAATGTGCACCGGTCGCGGGCGGCACGCGCCGTGCAAAAGAGCTTCGTCGAACGCGGACGCGGAGCACGCAGGATTCAGCGGGGATCGACCCCGTCACCGCCGCACCCGCGTCGCGAACGGAGCTGACGATGAACGCACGATCGACGTACGGTCCGATGACGCTGCTCACCGCCTTGCTCATGTCTCTTCCCGTTGCGGCACACGCGCAGGCGCGAAACGGGTATCTCCAACCGACGGATCCGAATGAGCGCGTCATCAAATACGATCTCGGCGGTCCGCGGCTGGGGGCCACCTTCTCGCCTGATGGGACCGCGAGCAGTCAGTTCGGCTGGCACTTCGAGAGCCAGGCGGCGCCGGGGCTCAACGGTCCGTGGTTCATCGTGGAGAAGGTGTTCCTGGTCAGCGGCATGGAGAACAATCGTTTCGTTCCCAGCGGAACGTTGATCTTCGGCATGCGGCTTCCCGGCAGCTTCGAATTCGGGGTCGGGCCGAGCGTGACGGTCGGAGGGTATCGGGGCATGAATACGGGCGTGGTGGTTGCCGCCGGCCATTCGTTCCGCGCCGGCGGGATCCGGATTCCGGTGAACATCGCGTTCGCGGGTGAACGCAACGGCGAGCATCGCTTCACGATCCTCACCGGATGGGCGATCCGTGATCTGGTGGGCGCGCCCGACGCCGACAGCGAGCCGCGCAGCAAGGCGCCCGCGGGTCAGGACATCTGATGGTCACGTTCGCGTGCAGTCATGCGTCGGCGGTCGCCCGGGGATACGTGCCCAGCACTCGCAACTCGGTGGTGAACGGGCGCACGTCCTCGAGTGCACGCGCGACCGGTTCCGACGCGGCGTGGCCCTCGAGATCCAGATGAAAGCGGTACTGCCACGGCGAACCCGGAACCGGCCGCGACTCGATCTTCGTGAGGTTCACGCCGCGCGCCCCGAAGTGGGCGAGCACCGTGCCCAGTGCTCCCGGCCGGTGATCGAGCGCCAGCAGCAGTGAGGTCTTGCACGCGGCATCGGGCGGACACGGCGCCGCATCCCGCGCGATCTCGACGAAGCGCGTGAAGTTGCTGCCCGGTGACGGCAGGCCGCGCGCCAGCACGTGGAGCCCGTGCAGGCGCGCCGCCGCTTCGCTCGCGATCGCTCCGAGCGTGCGGTCGTTGCGGTCGCGCACCATGCGCGCGGATCCGGCCGTGTCGAACTCCGCGCGCGTCTGAACCGATCGCAGGCCGCGCAGGAACACATCGCATTGGGCGAGCGCCTGCGGATGCGAGATCACCGTGCGTAATTCGTCGATCGCCACGCCGGGCAAAGCCAGCAGGCAGTGTTCGATGTCACTCACGACTTCGGCGGTGATCGTGAGACCGCCCTCGGCGAGCAGATCGTAGGTCTCGTGGATGCTGCCGGCGGTGGTGTTCTCGATCGGCAGCAGTGCGCGGTCCGCGGACCCATCGATCACGGCCTGTGCGGCAGCGCGGAACGTCTCGTGACCCGTGAGCAGCGCGCCACCGAGCCGGCCCGCGTAACGGCGCTGTGCCGCGAGATGGCTGTTCGAACCTTCCGCTCCTTGATAGGCGACACGCAAGGGCGTGGTCTCGAGCCCGCCGAGCCACGCCTGCTGGCGCGCGATCGACATCTCCATGATGAGCCGATAGAGACGCTCGATCTCGTGCGCGTCCAGTCCCATCTGGACCGCGTGGTGGCGCACGCGCTGCAGCACCTGCTCCTCACGCGCCCGGTCGCGAAACGGGGCGGCGGCCTCGATCTTGGTGCGTGCGACCGCCTCGACCAGCGCCATGCGGTGCTTGAGATGGGCGAGGATCTGGCGGTCGACTTCCTCGATGGTTTCGCGAACCGACTGCAGATCTTCGGGATCCGGCATGCCGCGATCATAGCGCACGCGCCGGGGCCTTAAACATTCCCGGTGATGTTCGGGGTCATTTCGCCCGATACCTTGCAGGAAGCCCTGCCTCCGGAGACATCCGGAGTGGCATCGCCGCTCGGAGAAGCGGAGTTCACTTGCAGGGGAATCTACGAGCCACTAGCGTTCCCGGCCGTGGGGCACGCACCACTGTTCGCGTTGCATGCGAGTGTCAATGGTCCGTTGCCGGCGAGCCGGCGCACAGGGAGGTAGGTTGCACATGTCCTGGCGTAGAAACAGGTCCTGGGTCCGGTCGATTCTGGCCCTCGCGATCGTGATGGTGACCGCCGGTTGCGGTTCCAAGTCTTCGAAGAATCCGATACAGCCGATCGTGCCGGTCGTCCTGGACTGGACGGTGCAGATCACGGGTGCGAGCTCGAACGGCGTGTGGGGCAGTGCCGCGAACGACATCTTCGCGGTCGGCGTGAGCGGCACGATCCGTCATTACAACGGAACCGCTTGGACCAGCATGGCGAGCGGAACTTCGCAGTATTTGTCGGCCGTGTGGGGCAGTGCCGCCAACAACGTGTTCGCAGTCGGCGACGGCGGGACGATCTTGAAGTACAACGGCACCGCCTGGGGCCCCTCGAACAGCGGCGTGACCGAATCGCTGCTCGGCGTGTGGGGATCTTCGTCGACAAATGTGTTCGCGGTCGGCGCGGGCGGGCGGATTCTCCACTACAACGGAACCGCGTGGTCCACTCAGGTCAGCGGTACCACGCGTGACCTGGCCGGGGTGTGGGGTTCCGGGGCGAGCGACGTGTATGCGGTCGGCAGCCGAGGAACCATCCTGCACTACAACGGAACCGCCTGGTCCGAGATCCCGACCGGAACGTTCACGAATTTCGTCGCGGTGTGGGGCAGCTCGGCAAGCGACATTTACGCGGTGCTGGCGGACGGCATTCTCTACCACTGGAACGGCACCGCCTGGGACGCCATCAAGACCGGCGCGACCGAGACGCTGACCTCGATCTGGGGCAGCGGTGCGAGTGACATCTATGTTGCCGGCACCAATGGCGCCCTGCTGCACTACACCGGAACGAGCTGGGATCCGGTGACGCTCACCGTTACCGAGCACCTCGCGGGTCTGTGGGGTAGCTCAGCCAGCAACGTGGTCGTGGTCGGCGCGAACGGCGTGATCGTGCGCTACAACGGAACCAACTGGACCGCCGTGTCGGGCGGCACTTCGGAGGACCTCGCCGGCGTGTGGGGTTCCTCGGCCACGAACGTGTTCGCGGTCGGCGGCAGTGGCACCATCATCCGCTACGATGGAGCGTCCTGGAGCCCGCAGGCGAGCGGGACCTCGGAGTATCTCTCGGGCGTGTGGGGGAACTCGTCGACGTCCGTGTTCGCGGTCGGCGGCGGCGGAACGATCTTGAAGTACAACGGCACCGTGTGGAGCCCGCTCACGAGCGGAACCTCCGAGTTGCTGACCGCCGTGTGGGGGCGCTCGGCCACCGACGTGTTCGCGGTTGGCCTCAACGGCACGATCCTGCACTACAACGGAACCGCATGGGCTCCACAGACCAGCGGAACTCCGAAGCATCTGCTCGGCGTGTGGGGCGGCATCGGTACCGACGTGTTCGCGGTCGGCCTCGACGGCACGATCCTGCGCCACAACGGAACCGCGTGGGCCGCGCAGTCGAGCGGCACGCTCAAGTCGCTGTATGGCGTGAGCGGCAACACGGTGAACGCATACGCGGTCGGCGACAGCGGAACGATCCTGCGTTACGACGGGACGGCGTGGAGCGTGCGTCCCAGTGCGACCACGCAGGACCTTCGCAGCACGTGGGTGAGTTCAGGCGGCCAGGTGGTTGCGGTCGGGGTCTCGGGCATCATCGTGCACAACGGGGGCACGTCGTTCGCGGTCGAGCCGGCCGGAACGTCGCAGACCTTGAACGGCGTGTGGGGCAGCTCGGGCACCGAAGGCTTTGCGGTCGGCGCGCTCGGGACGGTGGTGCACGGAAGCGATTAGCCGGGAGTCTCATTCTGAAAACGGAGCGCCCGCGATCTTCCGAGATCGCGGGCGTTTTCGTTGGTGGCGGGCGGCTACTCAGCGCACGCCGGGCAGTGTGATCTCGGATTCGCGCATCGCCTCGATGCGCTGCCAGTTCATCAGAAACGGAACGTACGTATGGTTCGCCCAGCGCCGGGCGTGGTCGGTCGCATGCGGGCCTTCGGCTTGATTGCCGGGGGCGACGATCCCGAGCGACGAGTCGGCAAACGCGAGATCGACGACGTGGCGGAAGACCGGGCCGTGCGTGAAGTCCGCGCTGTAAGGCAGGCTCGATCGTCCGACGCATGGCGTGCTGTTGTCGCCGTCGGCCCCCACGCGCGCAGGCTCGAACGACGGACGCGTCGCCTGCAGCGCGTGGCGGAACCGCGCGCGATGGCCGCGTCCCCAAGTCCAATCCGACATCCCGCTTCCAAGCAGACCGTCGAGACGCAGGAGCGCGGAGTCGAGTGCCGCGATCGTCGCGGTGGCGGGCGACTCGCGCTCGCCCCGGGCATTCACCAGGGCTTCGGGCACGCGGCCATCGAGTGCTGCTGCGGTGAGCCCCTGCTGGCCATCGAGATCGGAGCGCCGCTGGAGCGCGCCGAACCATGCGCGGAAAATGGTGGGGGCGACACGGTTCCTCCGCACCATGAAGTCCCATCCGCGCAGCGTGTCGAGCGCCGCGCGCGCGCGGGGTGACAGATGCGCTCGATTGGGTTCGACGACCCGCAGCAGTTGCGGCACGAACCGCGCGGCACTCCTCGAGTACACGTCGTTCTGGATACTCGCGATGTCGGCGAGCGTGAGCCGCGTATCGCCCGCGAGCCGTTCGCTCATTCGCATCGCGCGATCGTTCGCAAAGTCGTAGCGCGGCCACGGCTCCATGCCGGGGGCGAGGGCCGGCAGGTTGTTGCCGTTGACGACGAAACCTCCCGGCGGCGGCCGCCACGCCGGCATCTGTTCGGGGGCGATCGTTCCCGTCCACTCATGACGTCCGTCACCGGGCAACGCTCCGCGCGGAGAAGCGAATCCGCGCACCGGAACCGTCCCGACCGTCTGGTAGATCACGTGGCCCTGGATATCGGCGGCGACGATGTTGAGCCCGGGCGTCACCTGCTCTCGATAGCGCCCGGCGACCTCGGCGGCCGATGTCGAACGTGCGAGTCCGAGCAGGCGCCCGAGCCGGATCGCTGTGTCGGGGCACGACCAGCGCGCGCTGTAGGCGATTCCCTTCTTGCGGTCGTGCACCAGCACCGGGCCGTGCGGTGAGTAGCGCCGCGTCTGACCGAGTGTGGGAATCAGCATGCCGCCCGGCAGCCGGTAGCGCATCGTGAACGGCGCCTCGCGCAGCTTCGCCCAGCCGCCGCTCCATCGCACGCTGCGTCCGTCGCGGGAGAGCGTGTCGGCATAGATGTCGATGACATCGGCGGACAGCGCGGTCAGTCCCCATGCGGCCGAGCGGTTGCGACCCGAAACGATCGACGGCAGGCCGGGCACGCAGGCGCCGATCGCATCGAGTTCTCCGGGCACCGTGAGATGGACCACGTGAAGAGCTCCGGGTGCGGTGAGCGCCAGATGGGGATCGTTGGCGAGCAGCGGAAAACCGCTCGTACTGCGGCGCCCGCCGGCCGCGAAGATGTTGCTCGCGCGCTCATCGGGCTCCTCGGTCGCCGGTGACCACCACGCGCCGAGCGCTTCACGGGCGCGGGCGCTGACGTCGGTGTGGGCTGCCGATGGCGCCGCGCCATCGATGCGGCGCACGATCGCGCGCCGTTCCTCGGAGCGCGCCTTCGCGCGCGGCCGTTCCAAAGCGCGCGCAATCATCGGCTCCTGCGCCTCGAGGTTCGTCCCGAACAGCCGGGCCGCGGCGGAATCCGGGATCGTGTGATACGTGAGCGCATTTTCGAACCGCTTGCGATCCGCGACCGCTTGCGCTCCACGGCGTTCGATGTCGGCGGTTTCCTCGAACTCGGGAACCTCGAAGTCGAGCACCATGCCCTGCGCGAGCAGCAGGAGGTAGGTGTCGGCGGGGCTCCAGTCGTCGACGGTCTGGCCGAGGGCGGTCAGTTCACGCGGCCACGGATGCGCGCCGCTTCGGCACTCTTCGATGTACTTGTTGACGCCTGAAGCGAAGCGCCGCAATGGAAGGTTGGCTGCCGGGTCGTTCTTTTCCCGTTCCCAGATGCGCTTCGCGCGCGTCTCGAGTTCGAATAACTGCGCACCGCCGTCGTCGCGCAGCTTCGAATTGCCGAACCACTTCCACAAAGCGCCGCGCGCCGACTGCCGGCTGAAGGCGATCTGCCACAGGCGATCACGCGCGGTGACGTAGCCCCATCCGAAATAGAGATCTTCCATGCTCGAGGCATGGATGTGGGGGATGCCGTAGCGGTCGGTGACGATGCGGACGGGTTGTGCGGGGTTGGTCCAGATCGCCAACGCTTGGTCGCGTAATCTTGCTTCCGAAGGTCTTCGAGCGACGGGCCGGGCAAGCACGAGCGTTGCGATTGCGACGCTGAGCAAGGCGAGGATCCCAAAGCTTCGAGGCATCTGAGGGAATCGAATCATGCCCGACACTGTGCCATCGACGACGATATCGCGTCGAGTGGGCGTCGCGTCCGACGAGAAGACTCCGCCGCGTTTTCAACGCGGCGGGTTACCCGATCGAGATCAACCCCGGCTCGTTCACCTGTACCGCGATCGGTTCCGCGAACAACGTGATTGGCGTCGATCCGACCACACGCAGCTTCGTCACCGTGCCCGGCGGCGTGCCGTCGTTGGGAAACACGACCGTCTTGAACTGGGCGCTCTTGCCGTAGAGTTGCTCGGGACGGCCGCGCGAGATGTGTTCCACAAGCACTTCGATCTCGCGCCCGAGCCAGCGATCGTTGAGCTCGGCCGAGATCACGTGCTGCTCGGCGATCAGCCGTTCGAGACGCCGGCCCTTTTCCTCCTCGCTCACCGTCTCCTCCCAACGAAACGCCTTCGTGTCGGGCCGCGCCGAGTACTTGAACTGGAACGCGCCGTCGAAGCGCGTCTGGCGCAGATAGGCCGAGGTCTGCTCGAAGTCTGCTTCGGTCTCGCCCGGAAAGCCGACGATGATGTCGGTCGTGAGCGCGAGATCGGGAATCGCCGCGCGCAGCCGCTCGACCACGGTCTGGTACTGGGCCAGCGTGTAGGTGCGGTTCATCGCCTCGAGCAGGCTGTCCGAGCCCGACTGGAGCGGCAGGTGGACCTGAGGCATCACCTTCGAGCACTCGGCCATCGCCGCGATCACGCGGTCGGTCATGTCGCTCGGATGGGGCGAGGTGTAGCGGATGCGCTTCAAGCCCTCGATCGAGTCGGTCGCGCGCAGCAGATCGGCGAAATCGTGCGTCCCGTCGTGATACGAATTCACGGTCTGCCCGAGGAACACGACCTCCGAGAAGCCTTCATCGACGGCCGCGCGCACCTGGCGCATGAGATCGGCGAGCGGCAGGCTGCGCTCGCGGCCGCGCGTATAAGGCACCACGCAGTAGGTGCAGAACTTGTCGCATCCGCGCTGCACCGTGACCCATGCGCGCACGCCGGGTTCGCGTTTGGGCTCGAGGTCGCCGTAGGTCTCGTCGCGATCGAGCCGCGTGTGCGCGATCGGTTCGCCGGCCGCCTGGAGCAGCAGGTCGGGCAGGTTGCGGTAGCCGTCCGGTCCGACTACGAGATCGAGCATCCGCGCCTGACCGAGCAACCGTCCGCGCAGGTGCTGGGCCATGCAGCCCGCGACCGCGACCACCAGTTTCGGATTCGCGCGCTTCAATCGCGCGAACTCTCCGAGCCGCCCGATCACGCGCTGTTCGGCGTGTTCGCGGATCGCGCACGTATTGAGCACCACCGCGTCGGCGTCTTCGGGCCGGTCGGTGAGCGTCATGCCGGCGCGCTCCAGAACGCCCGCCATCACTTCGCTGTCGGCGACGTTCATCTGGCAGCCATAGGTCTCCAGGAACACGTTTTTCATGGGCGCCGACGATAGCATGGTGTCTCCCTTGACCGCGACCGGGACCCTTGCGCACTATGCTCTGCCGTGTGTGCGGCGCCGTTTTCCGCGCCCGGCGCACCGTACGTTCCAGACCGGGAGGCTCAGTGCCCACCACGCCCACCAAAGAACTCGTCACGTTCGCCAATCCGACCCCGGGTCGCGACTACGTGATCCGGCACCGATGCCCCGAGTACACCGCCCTGTGCCCGGTGACCGGGCAGCCCGACTTCGGCGAGATCGTCGTGGTCTACGTGCCCGACCGGCTGTGCATCGAGCTCAAGTCCTTGAAGCTCTACCTGTGGTCGTTCCGCGACGAGGGCCACTACTTCGAGCAGGTCACCAATCGCATCCTCGACGATCTCGTGCGCGCGCTCGAGCCGCGCAAGATGTCGGTGATCGGCCGCTTCAACGTCCGCGGCGGCATCACCACCACGGTGGTGGCCCGCCACGCGCGTCCCGAACCCGCCGGCGCGGTACGCGCCTCCTGATCCGACGGGCGTGATCCACGCCGGCCGATGGACTCCCATCTCGCGCTGAGCACGCTCAATCTGGGCCTCGGGGGACTCGTGTTCCTCCTCGGGCTCGTGATCCTGCGCGAGAACCCGCACCAGCGCGTGAATCGCCTGGTCGCGATGATGCTGTTCTTCGGCGGATTCGGCGCGGTGCTGGCCGGCCTCTCATTCCTCGGCGGCGGCACCAAGGCCGGCGCCCCCGTGCAGGCGCCGGATCTGCTCACGAACATGGCGTACGTGTGGGAGTTCTTCTTCCCGACGCTGTTCGCGTTTGCGAGCGTGTTCCCGGACGAGCGCGGATTCACCGACATTCCCAATCTGCGCATCGGCGGACGGCGCATCTGGACGCCCAGCTTCACCACGCTCGTGTTCGCACCGTACGTGTTCCACTTCCTGCTCATGGTCGTGATCACGCTGTGGAAGCCGAACATCGCGCTGCCGCAGTCGGGCCCGCTCCACCTGCTCGCTCCGATCCTCCAGGTGGTCGGCGTGTTCGGCGGGTTGTTCCTGGTGTTCCATCAGGCGCTGTTCTCGCTGGTCAACCTCGGCTTCGGTCTCGGCTCGATCGCGCTCCTGTTCAACAGCCTGCGCCGCGCCCGCGTGCCCCGGCTGCGCCGCCAGCTCGGAGCAATCGCGGTCGGCATGAGCGCTTCGATCTTCTGCTACAGCGTCGCCACGCTGCTCCCGACGCTGTTCAACTTCCGCATCCCCGACCTATGGCGCTCGGCGTTCACGATCGTGGCGCTCACGCTCGGGCCCGGATCGATCGCGTATTCGGTGGTGCGGTTCAAGTTCCTCGACACCAAGCTGCTCGCGCGGCGCGGCATCCTCTACGCGCTCGCTTCGGGGGTTCTGGTCGGGTTCTACCTCCTGATCGTGAATCAGGTGAACCACTATCTGACCGCCATCACCGGAAGCCAGGCCAAGGTGCTGGAGCCGGTGTTGCTCATCCTCGCCCTGGCGCTGTTCCAGCCGGCGATCGCGCGGCTCGAAGAGCTGCTGGATCAGGTGTTCCTGCGCGACCCGTCGGACTATCGCAACGTGCTGCGCCACCTCGGGCGCGAACTGCAGACCACCATCGATCTCGAAGTGCTGCTCGCCCGCACCGTCGACACGGTCGCCGAGACGCTGATCCTCGAGCACGCGCACATCGTGGCGCTGTCGCAGCGCGGCATGGTCGCCCACACCGGCGCGGGAGAGCCGCTCGGTCCCGATGCGCGGCTGATGCTCGCCCGGGTGCTGCCGAAGGTCTCGACGCGCCAGACCAGCTACCGGCTGACCGACCGCGTCGAGGGTGTGAGCCGCGAGGAGCAGGACGAGATGGTCGCGGGGTTGGAGCTGAGCCTGCTGGTGCCGCTGCAGTGGCGCGGCGACCTCGTGGGAGCCCTGCTGCTCGGCGACAAGGTGCTCGGCACCGACTACACCGCCGAGGACGTGAATCTGCTGACCGCACTCGCGGGCCAGGTGTCGGTGTCGCTCCAGAACGCGCTGCTGCTGCGCGACCGCGTCGAGGTCGCGCGCTTCGAGGAAGAACTGAACCTCGCGCGGCAGATCCAGCAGCGATCGCTGCTGTCCGAGTTTCCGCCGATGCCGCGCAGCGAAGTCCACGCGATCTACATTCCGTCCAAGCACGTCGGGGGTGACTTCTACGACGTGGTTCCGACCGGCGACGGCGGCTTTCTGGTCGCGATCGCGGACGTCTCGGGCAAGGGCGTGCCGGCGGCACTGCTGTCGTCGATGCTGCAGGCATCGCTGCGCACGCAGGCGGCGAGCGTGTCGTCGGTGGCGGCGATTCTTCGCAACACGAACGCGCTGCTCTACCGCAGCACGGCACTCCATCAGTTCGCGACGTTCTTCCTCGCGCGCATCGACGGCGAGTCGCTCCAGATGACGTTCTGCAACGCCGGACACAACTGGCCGGTCGTCATGCGGCCCGGCGGCGGGCGCGAATTCCTCGAACGCGGCGGCACCATTCTCGGCATCATCGAGCAACTCGAGCTCGAAGAGGCGAGCGTGTGCCTGGCGCCGGGGGACATCGTCGTCCTCTACACCGACGGCATCAGCGAAGCCGCCGATCCGAGCGGCGAGCAGTACGGCGAGCAGCGGTTGTGCGAGTGTGTCGCGGCGCAGCCGCCCGGGCTCGCAGCGCGCGACATCGCCGACCGCGTGCTGGTCGATCTGCGCTCGTTCCTCGCCGGCACCGAGGCGCAGGACGACATCACGCTGCTGGTGCTGCGGGTCATGCAGCCGGTAGCTGCGATCGACGAGGGCGCGCCGCGCATCGAGGTCGCGGTCGGCACGGTCTGATCCCCGCCCGCCTTCAGTCGACCGGACGCGGAGCCGGAGCCGTCTCCGCCGCCCAGCGCAACGCCCGCTCCTCGACCGGAATGCGAATCCAGAGTGCCACGACATTGAGCACCGAGCACACGATTGCGGTGCGCCACGCCCCGAACATGAGCGGTGCCGCGATGAACTCGGCGATGACCGCGACGTAGTTGGGATGGCGCAGGAACCGATAGGCGCCGCGCGCGACCGGAGCAGTACCCGGGAGCACCCAGATGCGCACGTTCCAGAACGTCCCGAGGCTCGCAATCGCCCATACGCGCAGTGCCTGTGCTGCGAGCCACGCCGCGAGCCACATCGGCCACGCCGCGGGCGGGCGCGTGTCGAGCATCAGCACTTCCGCCACGAGCAGCAGCGGATAGAGCGCGTGGAGCGCCACGAACATCACGAAGTGCCGTCCGCCGAACTCGCGCGAGCCCCGGGCGGCGAGAAGGCGCGCATGATGCTTCGAGAGCAACATCTCGGCGATGCGCTGGAGGGCCAGCACGATCAGGTATGCGCCGAGCGCGAGCGGCATCGTCCTCAGTCCGCGACCGCTCGCATCAGCACGTATTCCGAAGCGAAGCCGGGGCCGAGTGCGGCCACCACGGCGGTGTCTCCCGCGTGGATGTCGCCGGTCGCGAGTGCCGATTCGAGCGCGAACAGGCACGTGGGCGACGACATGTTGCCGCACGCGTTCAGCACGGCGCGCGCGTGGCGGAATCGTTCGGGATCGAGACCGAGCGCTTCCGAATAGGCGGCCAGCACCTTGGGCCCGCCGGGATGCGCGACGATGTGATCGAGCTTCGAGAGCGGAACACCGTGGCGATCGAGGAACTGTTCGAGGTCGGGACGGACCTCATCGCGCACGAAGGTCGGGATGTCACGCGAGAACACCACGTGCAGACCGTCCGCGTCGACGTTCCAGCCCATCATGTCCACCGTGTCCGGCCACAGATTGCTGCTCGAGGCGGTGATCGCCATGACCGGTCCCGGCGAACGTCGCGCGGGGCTCGCGTGATCCGCGCCCGTCACCACCACCGCCGCCGCGCCGTCCGCAAACAACGCGCTCGCGATGATCGTGCGCACGTCACGATCGCGCGGCTGGAACGCGAGCGAACACAACTCGAGTGCGATCATCAGCACCACTGCATCGGGACGCGAGCGCGCGAGGTCCGCGGCGCGCGCGATGCCGGCAGCACCTCCCGCGCACCCCAGTCCCCACAGTGGCACCCGCCTCACGTCGCGCGCGAAACCCGCGGTCGCCGCCAGCCGCGCATCAATGCCCGGTGTGGCGATGCCGGTCGAGGACACGAACATCAGATGCGTGACATCGCCGGCGTCGAGTCCGGCCCGCTCGAGTGCGCCACGCCCGCATTCGGCCGCGAGCGCCAGCGCATGTTCGACGTACCGCGCGTTGGAATCGCCGAAGTCGTGCGGAACCGAGTACCACTCGAGCGGCATGCAGGCGTGCCGTGTGGCGATGCCGCTATGGTCGAACACCGCGAGCAGCCGCGCGGGATCGGCGCCGAGCGCGTCGCGGAACAACTGCGCGACGAATGCCCGCGCCTCGGGCTGCGTGATCGTGTGGGAGGGGAGCGCGGTCGCCACCGCGATCAGTCGGGGATAGGACTCGGCGGGCTTCACCTCGGAGCGCCGCCGGAGGCCGCCGCTACCGTGATCCGATACACCTCGCCCGAGAGCGAGGCCACATACATCTCACCGGCTCCGTCGGTGCCGAACGTTGTCGGCTGCAGATCCGCATCGTGAGTCCAACGCCGCTCATCGGTGGTGCGGCCGTTCCGGTAGCGGAAGCTGCGGATCCAGCCGCGACAGTGATCCGCATAGAAGTAGTGCCCGGCCAGCTCCGGCATGCGCGAGCCGCGGTAGACGAGACCACCGATCACCGTGCAGCCTTCGCTGCTCGGATACTCGATCGCCGGCATATGGATGCCGCTCGGGTCGCAATTGCGGGATCGGAAGCAGTGCCCGCCTTCCATCCGCGCCCAGCCGTAGTTCAATCCGGCATCGGTGGTCCTGGCGATGTCGACTTCCTCCCAGGCGTTCTGGCCCACATCGCCGATGAACAGGAGCCCTGCCGGCGGATCGAATGCGAGCCGCCACGGATTGCGCAGCCCGTAAGCCCAGATTTCCGGACGCGCGTGAGTCTTTCCGGCGAACGGATTGCCGGCCGGGATCGCGTACGGTGTTCCCCGGTCGACATCGAGCCGCAGCAGTTTGCCGAGCAGGGATTGGAGATTCTGTCCGTTGTGCTGCGGATCGCCCCCCGAGCCACCATCGCCCATGCCCACATAGAGCATGTGGTCGGGGCCGAACTGGATGTGTCCGCCGTTGTGATTGGAATAGGGCTGGCGGACGTGGAGCACAAGCGTGGCCGATGCCGGATCGACGACATTGGTGTTCGAGCCCACGCGATAGCGCTCGACCCGCGTGTCTCCCGAACGGTCGGTGTAGTTCACGAACAGGAACCGGTTGCGCGCGAACTGCGGATGGAACGCGACGCTCAGGAGTCCGCGCTCACTGCCTTCGCCTACCTGGCCGGAGAGATCGAGGAACGGCTTCGCGAGCATCTTGCCGCCCGCGAGGATGCGGATCCGGCCGCTCTGCTCGACGATGAACAGGCGCGCGTCACCCGCGGGTGCGGCGATGTGGACCGGTCGATCGAGGCCGCTCGCGACCTGTTGGAGGTGGAGCCGGCCCGAAGGCGCCACCGGCCGGTCCTGCGCCGGCGCGCACGCCGCTGCCGCGAGCGAGGCCACGGCACTGCATGTGAACCGAAGCATGAACCGTCTGCGACGTGCCGGCGTGAGCATGGAGTGCTCCGAAGGTGAAATGCGCGGCCGCGCATCGTTGCCCGACTCTATCATCTGGAGGCCCGTGTGCGCCGAGCCCGGCGAGGTCACGGGGTGACGGACGCGTTCGCCCGTTCCAGGGAATCCAACAGGGCATAGGACGCGAGCCCGAGGCCACCGTCGGGCCGGTAGACCGCGTACCACGTCGAGTCTCGCACCGGGGACAACCGGCGCACGAACTCGACCGCGCGCACCTGGGGAAACAACACCCGCACTCCGAGTCCATCGAGAATCGCCGCGCGCACGTTGCCTTCCCAGTAGGACTCGCGATCGGGCGCACCCGGGTCGCGCGATTGCTGGCGTCCGATCGACATCGGCGACCAGAATCGCAAGGTGACTCCGGACGGCAGCGGTGTGGCGGCGAGGCTCGCGTGGACGTTGCCTGCGATGATCGCGCGGTCGACCGTGGGGTCGGACCGCAAGCCCTCGTCGAACGGATGGAACTCGACCTTGCGCACGAGTGCGGCGCCGTTCCATGCGAGCAATGCGGAGAGCATGGCGGCGATCGCAAACGCGAACGTGCTGCTTCCTTCGCGCGCGGCACGGGCAGCGGCGCGGCGGCGGATCATCGCCGCGATGGAATCGAACGCGATCGCGACACTCCATCCGATTCCGATCAGCGGTCCGTAGAGATAGTAGTGATAGGTATGGTGCTGAAGGACGAGCACCGGCGCGATCCACACGGCGAATAGTGTCCACGCCACGATCCAGCCGCGCACGCGCAAGGGGCGCAGCGCCGCTCCGCCGATCGCCACCGCGGCGATCACCAGAGCGATCGGGACGGCACCCGGATCCACGGCATCGCTGAACGAGCGCACCGTCGCGAGCAGGAAGTTCGTACTCCAGGCGAGATAGGTCGCAAGGTTGGCGAGCACGTGCGGTCCGATCCCCGCACCGTACGCCGCTCCCGCGCCGCGCGACTGAGTGAGACCGATCACGTCGTTCATCATCATCCCCGACACGAACACGATCGCGACGGCGATCAGCGACGCGAGCACCGGATCCTTCATGCTCGCGCGCCGGGTCTGGAGGCGCGCGGCAATCATCACCAGCGGAAGCCCGATCGCCGTTTCGCGCGCCAGCAGCGCGAGCGCGTAACACGGAACCGCAAGCCAGCGCCGCCGGTCATCGCGGCGCTCGGCGAGCAGCGCGAGCAATCCGAACGCCGCCGAATGGATCGTGCTGCCGGCGGAGATCCAGTAGAGCGCGGTGAACAGAGCGGGATGCACCGCGAAGAATCCCGCCCCGATCAGGGCGGCCGGCACCGCGACCCACGCGCGCAGATACCGGAAGGCCAGTACGGTAACGAGCGCGTGGGCGAGCAGGCTCGCGAGGTGATAGGCGAACGGATTCAGATCTGCGATGGCGCGCATACCATCGAAGTAGAGCTGATTCGACAACAGCCGCCACGGGCCCGGCAGGCGCGGGAGCAGTCCTCGTGCGCGCGCGAGCCCTTCGAAATCGTCCTGACTGAAGAAGTAACCGAGCGCGCCGCGAAACGTGATGAAGGCGATGACCGCCAGTGCCAGACACGCGAGCGCTTCCACGCGAAGATTCGGGCGCGGGGCGGACGTCGCGGGTCGCGGAGCGGACGCGGTGGGATGCAAGGCGCGATTCATGAGCGCACCTTATCAGCCCGCGAGGCGCAGGTGGATGCGGCGAAGGCGGGCTGCCGGACACCCGGAGCCCGCCTTGCCTCGACTCGGGCCGGCTCGAAGGAGCCGGCCGCCCTCATGCGATTCTAGAACTGATGCTCTTCGGTCGATCCTTTGAGCGCCGCCGTTGAAGTCTGGCCGGCGCTGATGACCTGCGCCAGTTCGTCGAAGTAGCCGGTGCCGACGAACGCCTGGTGCTTGACCGCCGCGTATCCGTGCGTCTTCTGCAGATCGAACTCGCGATCCTGGAGCTTCGAATACGCCGACATCGCCTGGTTCTTGTACCCGTGCGCCAGCTCGAACATACCGAGGTTCAGCGCATGGAAGCCGGCGAGCGTGACGAACTGGAACACGTAGCCCATCGCGCCGAGTTCCTTCTGGAACGTGGCGATGGCTTCGGGTCCGAGATGCTTGGACCAGTTGAACGACGGCGAGCAGTTGTAGGCGAGCAGCTTGCCCGGGAACTTCGCGCGTACGGTCTCGGAGAAGCGGCGGGCTTCCTCGAGATCCGGCGTCGACGTCTCACACCAGATGAGGTCGGCGTAAGGAGCGTAGGCGAGCCCGCGCGCGATCGCCGCGTCGATGCCGCCGCGGTAGCCGAAGAATCCTTCCGCCGTGCGCTCACCGTTGAGGAACGGGCGGTCGCGCTCGTCGATGTCGCTGGTCAGGAGCTGCGCGCTGTTCGCATCGGTGCGCGCGATCAGCACCGTCGGCACGTCGAGCAGATCGGCCGCGAGGCGCGCCGCCGAGAGCTTCTGCACGAACTCGCGCGTCGGCACCAGCACCTTGCCCCCCATGTGACCGCACTTCTTCGCTGAGGCGAGCTGATCCTCGAAGTGCACGCCGGCCGCACCCGCCTCGATCATCGCCTTCATCAGTTCGAATGCGTTGAGATCCCCGCCGAACCCCGCTTCGGCATCGGCGACGATCGGCACGAACCAGTCGAACGGCTTGCCGTTGCCGTTGGCCGTGCCGTTTCCATTCGCGTGCATGTGCCCGATCTGATCGGCGCGCATCAGCGCCTGATTGATCCGCTTCACCACATTGGGAACGCTGTCGACCGGATAGAGGCTCTGATCCGGATACATCTGGCCCGCGGTGTTCGCGTCGGCCGCGACCTGCCAGCCGGACAGATAGATCCCCTCGAGCCCCGCCGCCACCATCTGCACCGCCTGATTTCCGGTGAGGGCGCCGAGGGCGCGGACCGGCGGGTGGGTGGCGAACGAATCCCACAGCCGGGTTGCGCCGTGGCGCGCGAGCGTGTGCTCGATCGCGAGCGTGCCGCGCAGGCGCACGACATCGTCGGCCGAGTAGTGACGCTCGATGCCGGCCCAGCGCGGGGTGCTGCTCCACGATTTGCGAATCTCCTCTGCGGAACGCGCTTTCGACATGGTGTCCTCTCGTTCGAACGGCGGGATCAGAATCCCGCGTGGGTTGGGGGAAGTCGGTGCCCGCTCACACGGGATCGAATTGCTGATTCAGGATCATCTGTTCGCTGAGCCTTCGCGCCTCACGCAGCAGGTGCGGCGCGTTCGGGTCCGCGGACTCGGGCAACGCGCCGAGCAGGCGCCCCAGCTCCTCGTCGAAGCAGTCGCGGATGAACTCCGGGGTATGAGGAACGATGCGGCCGAGTGAATCGGTGACCGGCATCGACTCGTGATGGCGCATGCGTTGCGCGATCATCAGCCGGTAGATGCGGTCGGTCGCGAGGTCCTCCATGTAGCCGTCGAGCAGACTCGCGCCGCGGCCCTGCAGCACGCCGGTGCGGTAGCGGATCACGGTGCGCACTGCGGCATGGGTGCCCGTCACAGTCCGCGAGCCCACACCGGTGATATCGGGCCGCAGGTCCGGATAGCGCTCGGCGAGCGGTGGTTGAACGCCGATCTGATTCGGCGCCGGAAACTGAGCGACCGCGATCGCGTTTTGATCCGGATGCCCGGTCCAGGCGCCGTCCATGAAGCAGCGGGACTCGTTGCGCTTGTCCTGTTCGAGCACCGCGAGCGCGCGGGCGTTGAGTTCCGGATCCTCGCGGCTCGGGTAGAGCGCGGTCATGCCGCCGATCGCGAGCGCCTTTCGACGATGGCAGATGTCGACCAGCAGCGACCTCAGACTCTGGAAGAACGGCACGTCGTGGGGAATCGTGTTGCGATCGGGGAGCACCCAGCGGGGATCGGCGAGCTGGAAGTGAATCAGGCTCGCCATGTAGTCCCAGCGTCCGAGATTCAGTCCGACGATGTGGTCCCGCAGGTTCCAGAGGAACTCCTCCATCTCGAAGGCGAGCGGATGGGACTCGACCAGCGCCATGCACCGGATGTCCCCGGGATTCCATCCACGCGCGCGGGCGAGTGCTGCGAACACGTCCCGCCACCACAGCGCTTCGTCCGCGGATTCGGACTTGGGAATGTAGAAGCACAGCGGATGCCGCAGCGTGGACGGATCGATCGCGAACACGATCAGGGCGAGGTCGAACAGCGAGGCCGGGGTTTCTTCGGGGAGCACGCCGCGCTGGCCCAGGTGGAGTCCGCGGACCCGAGTCCAGAGCACGGTCGCCGACGGCGTGATCCCGACCCGCCGCCCGCGCTTCTTGTCCTCATAGGAGAGCTCACCGCGGAGTGCCGCAAGCACGTTCGAAACTCCGCGCATCAGATTCGGCCACGTGTTGGCCATCGAATCCTCGAGATCGAGCATGACCCCGGGTGCGCCCGAGTTGAGCATCTTGACCACCAGTTCGGCGTCGTCGGCCGGCCCGGTCATCTGATTGCGCTGATCGGCGCACCATAGAGGGACATCGACTGCCCACGTACCGGTGGTCGCCCCTGACGGGGGGCGATGCGCCGGGGGATGGCCCGCGAGCGAGGCCTCGAGCTTCCGGTGTCGCTGAGCGACCAGCTCCGAGCGGCGCGAGGCGAATGCGCCGTGGAGCGGGACATAGAAGTCCATGAACCCGGCCGGAAGGTCGCGTCCGGGGTCGAAGTCCGCCGGAGTGCGGTTGCTGGATGTCTCGGTCAGCGTCATCGCTCGGCGCGTTTCCCCGGTGATGGCCGCACTGGGTTGCACGGCCGTGTCTGTGGTTCCCGAATCGGATTCGGGTCCCGGTCAGGATCCTTCGCAGTCATCGGCAGGAGCACCGGGAGGGCTTGAGAGGCACTCACGGCGTCTGCAATTCATTCCCTCGGATGTAACAACGGGCCACGGGGGCCGCCCGTTGTGGGAGGGGTGACCTGCCAACGCTTCCACGATCAGGGGGCAGGTTGATCACATTGAAGGCCGTCCGGGTCCCGCCACCCGCGCGCAGCCCGAAACCTCCGACCTGTTGTCCACGACGTGGCCAATTCGCCCACGTTCGCGCACTCTGCGAATCGGTCTCGCGAATCGCAGCATGCATGCAGACCGCATGAATAGCGGCCCAAGTCGATATTTCGAGCGCGTCATCCGGCCCGCCGCGGTTGGGGCGAAGAACGCCGATGCTCGCCCCCCGGCTGGTGGAATCACCCAACGCGATCCCGGGCTTTCGGGAGTTCACGCCCCGGAGGCGCCAAACACCATGGTTTTCCAGCGTTTGCCGCGTGGCACGGAAGGTGCGAATTGACTTCAGCAAAGGCGTTCGCGACTTCGCCGGCGGGGGCCGGGTTGATGAAGCCGCAAAATGCTCACGACGTCGGTTGGGAACCCACGAGCGCCGGGTTCCCTCTCCGGCACACCCGAACAGGAGATTTCAGACACCATGAACCACATCGTCAATGTTCGTCGCGTCAAGAACTTCGCGCTCACGGCGGTCCTGGGCTTCGCTCTCGTCGGTCTGTCGCAGTGCCGCATGGTCGAGGACAACATCACGGGCGTCGATCTGAACGTCGGCAGCACCGTCGATCAGCGGTCGGATTGCGTCAAGGACTGTAACGAGCGCTACAAGGACGCCAAGCGCATTGAGGACGACCGTCACAAGGCCGCCGAGAAGGCCTGCCGCAGCGACAAGGCCTGCAAGAAGGCCGAAAAGGACCGCAACAAGAACAACGAGGAAGCGATCAAGGACGCAAAGGACGCCTGCAAGCGTGGCTGCTACAACGAAGGTTCGGGCGGCGGCGGACGGTAATCCAAAGCCTCGGTTAACCGCGACGCCCGGCTCTCTGGAGCCGGGCGTCGTTCTCTGGCAGGATGCGCCTCCGGCGTGGACTAGTGTCTCGCCGGACCAAAACTTGTATAGTGCGGCGTCGAAAATTCATGTGATAATGCCGCGGCTTGCGGTCGATGTATGTAAGGTTGGATTTCGATTTCAGGTGGAGGCCGGGCTCGGGGAATGGTCCCAAGAGCTGCCTCGAACCTTTCAATCCTCAGGAAGGGGTCCGAGTTGAAGCTTCAGCGGCTCTGCATCGGCTCGCTTCGGAATCATCGAAGCGCCAGCATTCACTCCTCGCGACGTTTCGCTGCCATACTTCTGGGTGCCCTCACTTGCCTCGCCGCGCCGGTCTGGGCCGCGGGCACGTTCTACGTGGACGTCAACAACCCGAATGCGAACGACTCGGGGCCGGGCACTGAAGTCATCCCTTACCGCAGCATCCACACCGCGGCCCGCATTCGCGGCGGTCCGGGCACGACCATCCAGGTCAAGCCGGGCACGTATCGCGAACAGGTGACGGTGGAGCGATCGGGCAGCGCCGCTCAGCCATTTGTGATCAAGGCGCTCGGCTCGCCAGTGATCATCGAAGGCTCCGATGACTTCGGCACCGCCTTGTGGGCGCAGGGTCCCGGCAACTCGTGGGTCGCGGCCAGCCTCGACTCGGCTCCGCATCAGGTGTTCGCCGATGGAGCGCGCCTCGTGGCAACCGCGGCCGCGCCGAATGCGATGCCGAGCGGAACCTATCGCTTCATCGACGGACAGGGACTCTACGTGAACGTCGGTGGCAATCCCGGCAACCACGCGGCGAAGATCGGCCGCCGGCCTCATGGATTCCGGCTCAGCGGCGACAGCTACGTGACGATTCAGGGATTCCAGGTCACGCGCACCGAGGACCATGGGATCTACCTGCTGGATTCCGCCCATCACATCACCATCCGCAACAACGTGGTGACGTTCGCCGCGGCGCACGGGATCTCGATGCAGGGCGGCAACGACTTCCTGATCGAGGGCAACATCGTCTCCGACTCGCGCGATCATGGCATCAACCTGCTGAGCGGCGTCACCGCCTCCACGATTCAGGACAACGAGTCCTTCCGCAACGCCCGCGTATTCGAGCGCGCCGCGAGCGGAATCCTCGCGTTCGGTTCGACGAGCAACCTGTTCCAGCGCAACCGTGTCCACGACAACGAGGACACCGGCATCTCGTTCATCACCGGGTCCAACAACAACACGTCGCTCCAGAACATCTCGTGGAACAACGGCGACCACGGATTCGATCACATCTCGTCGACCGGCTCGCTCCACATCGGCGACGTCGCCTATGGCAACGAGAACGACGGGATCTCGGTCGAAGGTGGTTCGACCGCCACCCGCATCTACGACGCCATCAGCGCGAACAACGGTCTCACGACCGGACGCTTCGACCTGTTCGTCGACGCGGCCTCGACCACCGGCTTCGCGTCGAACTACAACATCCTGTGGAACTCGACCGCGCAGAACCCGATCAAATTCGCCAACACGCAGTACGCGACGATCGTCGCGTTCTCCACCGCCACGGATCACGATCTGGCGTCCGATCAGTCCGACCCGCGCTTCGTGAATCCGGCGACCGGTGATTTCCACCTGATGTCGGGCTCCAAGGCGATCGACTCCGCGATCTCGTCGATTGCGGGATGGCCTCTCAAGGATGCCGCGAATCATTCGCGCGTCAACGATCCGGTCACGCCGAACACCGGTTCGGGATCCATCACGTACGCGGACCGCGGCGCGCTGGAGTTCATCCGCGAGGGATCGGTTGCGGTCGGTGATCTCGTCGCACCCCAGGTTTCGCTGGGTCCTGCGTTCCCGAATCCGGCGCGCAAGGACGTGGCGTTCACGCTTCAGTTGTCCCGCCCGGGTCGCGTCGACTGGTACGTCACCGACGTCACGGGTCGAATCGTCTACGAAGAAGGGCAGAACCTCGTCGCGGGCGGACACCAGATCCGCTGGTCCGGCACCACGGCCGGTGGCAAGGTCGTTCCCGCGGGCATCTATCTGGTTCGCGTCGACACGAATGGCGAGACGCTCGCCCGCCGCTTCGCCGTCGTTCACTGACGCCCTTACTTTACGAGTTCACGTAGTCCGAGGACGGGTCGCTCACGCGGCCCGTCCTCTCTTTCCGTCCGTGGCCGCGAACCGTGGACCTCAACCTTCCCGTGGCGCCGTGATCGGCCGCCGGGCCGGACCCCCGCCTCCATGAAATTCCCCAGACGCGTCGTTTCGAGGACCGCCACGCGGCTCCCCGGACCTTTGCTCGCCCTGCTCGGATGGGCAGTCGTGTTCGCATGCTCATCGTCCGCCCCGGCCGGCGCGAGTTGCGAAATCTATGTCGACGCTCAGAGCCCCTATTGCGGCGACCCCGCCGCCGGGACGCGCGATCGGCCGTACTGCAGCATCACGGCGGCCCTGCGTGATCACGGACAGCCGGGGACCGAGATCATCGTGCGGCCCGGCGTCTACCGTGAGCTCGTGCGCGTGCCTTCGAACGTCTTCGTGAGTCCGCTCGTCCTTCGCGCTTCGGGTCCCGGTGTCGTGATCGACGGCGCCGACGATCTCTCGGGAACCGCGGCATGGATCCCGTTCAAAGGCGACATCTGGCTCGCGTCTTCGGTCACGTGGCGCCCACGTCAGGTGTTCTCTGACGGCATGCGACTGGTTGCGGCGGCGACCGACACGGCGAGTCTGCCGGTCAACACGTTCAAGTTCGTGCCGGGGCATGGACTCTACGTGCGCGTGCTCGGCAATCCCGGCCGCGGTACGCTGCTCGTCGGCCGGCGCGCCTACGGGTTCGAGGTCGTGGGCGGGGGAAAGGTCCGGATCGAAGGGTTCACCGTCCGGCATGCCGATGTGCGCGGATTTCAGATCTCGAACGTGCGCGACGTCGTGGTGGCGGGAGACACGGTTTCGCTCTCGTACAGTCACGGCGCCCAGATCACGGACTCCGAGGACGTGCGGGTCGAGCGCTGCCAGTTCGAGAGCAACGGCAACCACGGGCTGTACCTGCTGCGCACGCGCAACAGCCGGATCGCGGACAACGAGGCGATGCGAAACATTCGGCTCGAAGACCGCGCGGCGAATGGCATCCATCTGCGGGAGTCCTCCGACAATCGTGTCTCGGGAAACCGCGCTCACGAGAATCAGGACACCGGAGTCCACGTGCAGACCGAGTCCAATCGCAACCTCCTGACCAACAACATCACGTGGCAGAACGGCGATCATGGATTCGATCTGCTGCGCACGCGCGGGACGCTGCTGGTCGGCGGCACCAGCTATGGCAACCGCGACGACGGGATCTCGGTCGAGGGCGGCTCGACCGGGACGCGCGTGTTCAACACGATCTCCCACGACAATGGCACCCGAACGAACCACTACGATCTCTACGTCGACTCGCTGTCGTCCGAAGGATTCGAATCGAACGACAACCTGTTCTGGAACAACGGCACGCAGCGTCCGATACGTTACCGCGGCATCAGCTACGCCACCGTGAGCGCATTCACGACGGCCACCGGCCACGATTCGCGTTCGGTCCATGCCGATCCCCAGTTCGAGGATCCGGGGTCCGGCATATTCCGCCTGCGGCCCGGCTCGCCGGCGATCGATTCCGGGAACTCGGACGTGAGCCGCTGGCCGGAATCCGATGCGATCGGACGCCTGCGCTTCGACGATCCGGATCGCCCGAATGCGGGGCTCGGTCCGGTGCCGTACGCCGACCGCGGGGCGCTCGAATATCGAGGAGTGGTGAAGCCGGTGGTCGACCCGGGCCCGGTGCTGCGTGCGGGTCTGACGGGGGGCAAGCCGAATCCCACCGACGGTCGTGTGGAGTTCGAAGTCGAGCTCGCGGCGCCGGGCCTCGTCGAATGCCGGGTCTTCGATGTCGCGGGTCGCCAGGTGTTCGAACTGCGCGAAACGCGGCCCGCGGGCCGGTCGGTGCTGTGCTGGTTCGGCGGCGACCAGGACGGCGTGCGCGTGTCGCCGGGCATCTACCTGGCCGATGTCCGGGTCGCCGGCGAGTCGTTTTTCCGCCGCGTGACGCTGTTGCGATGAGCGCGCATCGGCCGCGGCGCCGGCGCGCCGCATGTCCCCATTGAACATGGATCTCGGTGCCGCCGGGCTCGCACCGTTCGCCGCAGGCGCACTCGACTCGATCGCGCGCGAGTACCCCAGTCACATCACCCACCTGATGCGCGACGATCACGACGCGCGCCCGCCGCGGGATCTGACGCCGGTGTTCTTCGGCAGCTTCGACTGGCACTCCGCGGTCCACGGGCACTGGTGCCTCGCGCGCTGTCTGCGGATGGGACTCGAAGGAGACCTCGCCGCGCGCGCGAGCGCGGCACTCGAACAGTCGTTCGATCCGAAGAAGCTCGCGTGTGAAGCGGACTACGTCGGCGCGCCCGGCCGCGAAGGCTTCGAGCGCCCGTACGGTCTCGCGTGGGTGCTCCAGCTCGCCGCCGAGCTGCGTGAGTGGACGAGTCCGCGCGCCTTCGGCTGGCATGCCGCGCTGCGTCCGCTCGAACAGATCGCAATCGAGCGGCTGATGTCGTGGCTGCCGCGGCTGAGATGGCCGATCCGATCGGGTGAGCATTCGCAGAGCGCTTTCGCGCTCGGACTCGCCCTCGACTGGGCGCGGATCGCGGGCGATCGTGGCGCTCACGAGCTGATCGTGTCGCGCGCGCGCGAACTCTACGGCGCCGACGTCGATGCACCGGTGGCCTACGAGCCTTCGGGTCATGACTTCCTCTCGCCGGTGCTCGGCGAAGCCGATCTGATGCGCCGCGTGCTCAACCCTGAAGACTTCACGGTGTGGCTCGATGCGTTTATGCCATCCCTCGACGGCGAGGCGGCGCGACGGTGGCTGACTCCGGTCGAGTCGACCGACCGCGCCGACGGAAAGCTTGCGCATCTCGACGGGCTCAACCTGAGCCGCGCGTGGATGCTCGAAGGAATTGCCCGCGCGCTTCCGGCGGAGCATCGCCTTCGCGTGCCGCTCGAAGCGGCGTGCGTGCGCCATCGCGAGGCGGGGCTCGCCGCCACGATCGGCACCCGGCACTACGCGGGAACGCACTGGCTCGGGAACTTCGCCGTCTATCTGCTGACCCAACGCGGCGTGGCCACGCCGTAGAGCGACCGATCGCGCCACGGTCGCGCCGGCGCTCCTCGAAATCGGCTTGATTTCGAGCCCCCCCGTGCCGATGTGGCTCGACAACGTCGAGCGCCGCCTGGCATTCGCCGCTGTCGTTGCAAGGTGATTATGTCCGCCTAATTGCAAAGTGATTATGTCCTCCCTGCACCGGCAGTTTTCGCTGGAGCGTTGAGGGTGGCGGATTGTTTCCAGGGATGTTTGGGTTTCGGTCGGCGGATGTGGGTGAACTG
>JANLWX010000087.1:0-16461 GCA_031364845.1 Candidatus Eiseniibacteriota bacterium | reverse complement strand
CCGCCATCTGCGCGGTTTTCGTCATCACGATTTCCTGCACCACGAGATGATCGAGACCTTCGAGCAGCTCCTCCACGTGATTCGTGTCGGCGTCGGACTGCGCGGGGTTCTCGCCGATCACGTACAGCGCGGTCAGCTCGCGGCGCTCCATCGCGTTCAGCATCTCGGTGAGATTCCATCCGTGGCGCGGCTGGATCGGCACGTTCCACGCACGCTCGAAGCGCTCGCGCGTCCCGGGGTCGAGGATCTCCTGGAAGCCGGGCAGCCGGTTCGGGATCGCACCCATGTCACCGCCGCCCTGCACGTTGTTCTGGCCGCGCAGCGGATTGCAGCCCGAGCCGTGCTTGCCGACGTGTCCGGTGAGCAGCGCCAGATTGATCAGCGACAGCACGTTGTCGACGGCGTCGTGGTGCTCGGTGATGCCGAGCGTCCAACAGATCATCGCGTTCTCGGCGCGCGCGAACGTGTGCGCGGCCCCGCGGATCACATCGGCGGGGACACCGGTGATCGCGGCTCCAACGTCCAGCGTGTAGCTCTCGACCGACGCCCGATACTCGTCGAACCCCGACGTCGCGTGTTCGATGAACGCCCGATGATGGAGCCCGGCGTGAATGATCTCGCGCGCCATCGTGTTCGAAAGCGCGATGTCGCTGCCGACGTTCAGGCCGAGCCACACGTCGGCCCACTGCGCGGAAGTCGTGCGGCGCGGATCCATCACGTAGAGCCGCGCCCCGCGATGGATGCCTTTGAGCAGATGGTGAAACCAGATCGGATGCGCTTCACGCGCGTTCGAACCCCACAGGAACACGACATCGGTCTGCTCCACCTCCTGATAGGAGTTGGTGCCGCCGCCCGCACCGAAGACCGTCGCCAGACCGACGACGCTGGGCGCGTGTCAGGTACGATTGCAGCTGTCGATGTTGTTGGTTCGAAACGCGACCCGCGCGAGTTTCTGCGCGAGAAAGTTCACCTCGTTGGTCGACTTGGAGCAGCTGAAAATGCCGGCCGCGTTGGGTCCCAAGGCTTCGATGTTGCGGCGGAAGCCTTCCGCGGCGCGATCGAGCGCTTCGTCCCATGTCGCGGGGCGCAGTTCGCCGCCGTCGCGAACGAGCGGCTGCGTGAGGCGCGGGTAAGGCCGGGAGACGTGACGGGTCTTCATCGGGACCTCCGGGTTGGGCCGCATCGACGCTGCGTTGCGCGCAGCATCGCGCACGGTGCCGGACGAAACAAGCACTCGGGGCGCGCCTCGGTTGACGGTTCGCAGGCTGGCCGATATATTCGCCGCCGTTCGATTTTCGAGCGGAAGTAGCTCAGCCCGGTAGAGCCCCACCTTGCCAAGGTGGTTGTCGCGGGTTCGAATCCCGTCTTCCGCTCCATCTTAGAGGGGCCGGCCCGGTGCCGGCCCCGTTCGTCATCGGGACCGGTCGCGTAAACCCCGCCTCGGCGGCCCGTTCCGCCGGTTTCCTGCCGGCCGCGGGGGAGGAGGTGCTCATGAGCGCTGATTCCCGCGATCCCGATCCGGCCGAGGTCGAGCGCGCGATCGCCGCGCTGATCCGCGCCCTCAAGCTCGATCCCAAAGCCGAGCCCGAGTTGGAACGCACCCCGTCGCGCGTCGCCGAGCTGTACACCGAGATCTTCTCGGGCCTCGATCCCGAGAACGAGCCCGACCTCGCGATCTTCCCGCACGAGGATCGCGGCGACGATCTCGTGATCGTGCGCGACCTCGAATTCCACTCGTTGTGCGTGCACCACTTCGTGCCGTTCTTCGGCCGCGCGCACATCGCGTACCTCCCGGGCGAGCACATCGTCGGCATCAGCGCCCCGGCGCGGCTCGTGGATTTCTACTCGCACCGCCCGCAGCTCCAGGAGCGCCTCACCACGCAAATCGCCGATCATCTCGAGCGCTTGGTCCGCCCGCGCGGTGTGGCCGTAATGCTCGAAGCGCGGCACCTGTGCATGGAGATGCGCGGCGTGCGCAAAGCGGGCAACGTCGAGACCCGCGTGCGGCGCGGTGCGCTCGCCGAGCCGCGGTGGGCTGCACTCCTGCCGTGATCGTCCCGTCGCAGAAGGCATCCCCACGTTCTCGGTGATCCTCGCCACCTGCGAGCGGCCGGAACTTCTGGCCGACGCGTTGCGCTCGGTCGCGGCGCAGTCGCTGCCGCCGCTCGAAGTGCGCATCGGTGACGCGGGTGCGGCGCCCGCCGCGGATGCGGTGGATGTTCCGAAGTCCATCAACGTGACGTGGGTGAGCGCGCGCGGCGGTGTGGCCGCAGCGACACGCAATGCCGCGGCCCGCGATGCGAAGGGCGAAGTGCTCGCATTTCTAGACGACGACGATCGCTGGCTGCCCGCGCACCTCGAACAGCTGGCGGCGGCGTTCGCCGATCCGGGCGTGGAACTCGCGTACTCCGATGCCGTCGTGATCCGCGAGCGGATCGAATCGGACGGTGCGCGCCACGAACTCGATCGTCGTCCGCTCGCCCACGACTGGGACGAGATGATGATGCGCACCAACGACTGGATCTCGCCGAGCGCGTTCGCCGTGCGCCGTGCGCGCTTTGAAGCGCTCGGCGGCTTCGACGAATCATTCACCGCGTCCGAGGATTGGGACTTCCTGCTGCGCGCGGCGAAGCACGCGACTCCGCGCCGCGTTCGCGGCGTGACGGCCGAGGTGCGCATGCGCGAGGCCGGTAATCAGTCGGCCGACTTCGGTCCCGCGCGGCGTTCGTATCTCGCACAGCTCGCCGATCGTCACGGGCTTCCGCCGCTCGAACCGCGCACGTTCTGGGAAGTCGCCGAAGTTCTCAAAGGCGGAGTTCCGCGATGACCGATGAACTGCTGATCGTGGGCTCGGGCCCGGCCGGCGTTTCGGCGGCCTTGTGGGCGCAAACGTTCGGGATCCGGGCACGCATCCTCGAACGCGCGGCACAACCCGGCGGACAACTGCATCTGGTCCACTTCCATCCGGTCGAAATTCCGGGCATCGCGGAAGGAACCGGACCCGAGATCGCCGCGGCGTTCGCCGCGCAACTCGCCGCCACCGGCATCGCATTTCAAGCGGGAGCGGAAGCCGCCTCGATCGCGGCGGACGGGAGCGAGGTCACGGTCACGATGGCGGACGGAAGTCGCGTCACGGCGAATGCGCTGCTGGTCGCGACCGGCCTGCGACGCCGGCGGCTGGGTGTTCCCGGCGAGACCGAATTCGCAGGCCGCGGCGTCACCTACTCCGCGCGACTCGACCGCGAGCACCTCGCGGGCGCGGAGGTCGTGGTCGTCGGCGGTGGCGATGGTGCGTTCGAGAACGCGTGGCTGCTGACCGAAGTCGGATGCCGCGTCACGCTGCTCGTGCGCGGCCGCCCGAGCGCGCGGCCCGAGTTTCGCGCGCGCGCGGCGTCGGATCCGAACATCACGGTGCTCGAACGTGCCGCGGTCGTCGCGCTGGAGGGCGGCCAGCGGCTCGAACGCGTGCGCCTCTCGCATGAAGGGCGCACGCTGGAACTTCCGGCGCGCGGCGCCGTGATCAAGATCGGCATGACGCCCAACGCCGAGTGGTGCACCGGGCTCGATCGCGATCCGGACGGCTACGTCGTCGCCGATGCGCGCGGGCGCACCTCGCGCGCGCGCGTGTGGGCGGCGGGCGACGTGGTGCGGCCGCTGTTGCCGAGCATCGCGGTCGCCGCCGGCTCGGCCGCGACCGCCATGGCGGATCTGCGCGCGCAACTGCGCGGAGGCTGACGGACCCCCGCGGCGGCTCGGATCTCGGGCCGCCGCCCGTGGCAACCCTGAGATCAGTGGCTCGGGACTTCCCGCGGCCCAAAAACCCCGCCCTTCCCGCGCCGGGTGTCCTTCCGTGCGCCGCGCAATGCCGGGCGGTGCTCCCGGTGCCCCGGGAGCACCGCAGCACCCCTCCACAACCCGCCTCGCGGCGCTCTGAAAACGAGTTCTGGGTGGCTTGGCGCTCAAGTCCCTCGTGCATTCTGCCGATCCCCACCGTGCACGTATGCCGTCCGGATTCCCCCCGGACCCATTCGAATTCGCCGACTCTTTCACCCTCGAAGAAGAGTGCACGATGACGTCCGAAACCACTTCTCGGACCCGGGTCCGGGCGATCGCGCTCGCCCTCGCCGCCGCATGGGCGCTGTGCGCCGTGGCGGGTTCCGGGTTCGCCGATCCGATCGTCGATGAAACGCTGCAGCAGGAAAAGTCCCCGGGCAGCGAGGCGGTGCAGAGCCTGCGCCGCGCGCTCGCCACTCCGACGGCCGCATCTCGCTGGCGCGGGCTTCCCGAGTTCGGCCGCGATCTGTTCGCCGGCAACGAAGCCCGCTTCGGTCCCGCCGAGAACGGCCCCGTCGGCCCCGACTACGTGCTCGGCCCCGGCGACAATCTCGTGGTGTTCGTTTCGGGCTACAGCGACTCGACCTATTCGCTCACGCTTGATCGCGAGGGAAAAGTGTTCGTGCCCCGCATCGGCGCGGTGTTCCTCGGCGGGCTCGCGTTCGCTGATGCCGAGCGGCTGCTGCAGTCGCGGCTCGCGAGCGTGCTGCGCAACACGCGCGTCCAGATCTCGATGGGGCGCGTGCGCGCGTTCGACGTGTTCGTGCTGGGAGCGGCGGTGCGCCCCGGCAAGTACACGCTCAACGGGCTCGCGACCGCGTTCAATGCGTTGCTCGCGGCCGGCGGTCCGTCGGAACTCGGCGCGCTGCGTGATCTGCGAGTGCTGCGCGGCAATCAGGAAGTCGCGCGCCTCGATCTGTATCCGTTCCTGCTCGCGGGCGATCGCGCGAACGACACGCGGCTCCAGGGCGGCGATGTCGTGTTCGTCGGCCTCGCCAGGGGACACGTCGGCATTCAGGGCGCGGTGGTGCGCCCCGGTGTCTACGAATCCACTGGGCCCGTGACGCTGCGCGCGCTGCTCGACATGGCGGGCGGGGCGACCGCTTTCGCCGACCTCGCGCGCGTGCGTATCGAGCGCGTGGATGCGAACGGCGGATTCCGGCTGCAAGACCTGCCTCTGCGCAACGGCCATGGCATCGCGGCCGATTCGCTGATGCTGTCGAACTTCGATCTCGTGACGGTGATGCCGCTCAACGAGCGCACGCGCAACGTGGTGACGCTCGACGGCTACGTGCGGCAGGAGGGCGAGTACGAACTCGCCGCCGGCATGCGCCTGTCGCAGCTGATCACCGCGGAGCGGTTGCTGCCCGAGGCCGATCTCGATCGTGCCGAGCTGCGCCGCGTCGATCCGCAGACGTTCCAGGTCGACGTGCAGCCGATCTCGCCGCGCAAAGTGTGGGCGGGCGAGGGCGATGTCGAGCTGCGTCCGCTCGATGCGGTCACGGTGTTCTCGACCGCGCGCTTCCCGCGCAGCATCAGCCTCGAAGGCGAAGTCATGCGCCCCGGAACCTACGCGGTGACCGGCGGCGAACGGTTGTCGCACGTGCTGGCTCGCGCCGGTGGACTCACGCCGCAGGGATTCATCGCGGCGGCGGTGTTCACGCGCTCGAGCTCGGCCGCGCGCGAACGCGTGTTCGTGCAGGAGTTCGTCCAGCGCCAGCGCGTCGACCTCGCGCGCCAGCGCACGCAGTTGGCACAGGCCGGCGACAGCAGTGCTGCGAATGCGGTCGGCAAGGCCGAAGGGGAACTGCTGGTCGCACTCGCCGATCAGACCGATCCGGGACGCGTGGTGCTCGAACTCGACGCCGAAGGCAAGTGGATGAACACGCCCAAGGATCCGGTGATCGAAGACGGCGACCGGTTCGTGGTTCCCATGAAGCCCGCGACCGTGACCGTGCTCGGCAGCGTCATGAATCCGGGCTCGGTGATGGCGCGCCGCTCGGGTTCGCTCGAGGACTACCTCAAGCTCGCCGGCGGTGTGTCGCGCCAGGCCGATCTCGGCCGTGCCTATGTCTTCCGCTCCAATGGCGCCGCGATTCCGCGCGCGTCCGTGAAGCGCATCGAGCCGGGCGATGCGATCGTGATTCCGTCGCGCGAAGTCGGAAACGGCGGGTTCGGCCGCACGTTCGCCGCGACGTCGCGCTTCATGATGGAGCTGGCGGCCATGACGGCGCTGATCATGGCGGCGACCAAGTGATCGATTGGAGCGGACGCCGCGCCACGCTGGACATCCCGCGACTCGCGGCCGCGCTGTGGCGGCGGCGCGTGCGCCTCGCCATGCTGCATGGCGTTGTGGCGGTCGCCGCGGTCGGTGCGGTGCTGCTGATGCCGCGCTGGTTCGCATCGAGCGTGACGCTGGTCCCGGCACCCGGTGACGGTCTGTCGCTCGATTTCGCCGGGCTCACCGGCGGGTTGCCGGGTGCGTCGTTCAGCCTGAGCGGCGCGCCGACGCCACAGGACCAGTTGAAGATGGTGATGACGAGCCGCGCGGTCGCGGACTCGATGGTGACGCGCTTCGATCTGGTGCGCATGTGGCAGCTCAAGCGCCGCCAGCAGGCGCGCGAGCAACTCGCCGAGCACACGACGCTCACCACGCCGCGCGAGGGACAGCTCGTGATCGCGGTCGAGGCGAAGTCGCCGGTGCTCGCGCGCGACATGGCCGCGGCGTATGCCGGGTTCGCCGCGAGCGAGTCGAATCGCCTGAAGACGAGCCTCGCCGCCCAGCGGCGCACGTATCTCGAAGCGCGGCTGCAAGAGCTCGAAGCCGAGATCGCGACCGCCGCCATGCGCCTGCGCGCGTTCGAAGAGACCAACGGTGCCGTGTCGCTGCCCGATCAGGCGCGCGAGACGATGTCGGCGAGCGCCCAGCTGCAGGCGCAGCGCGCGCTGATCGAAACCGAACTCGCCGGAGCACGGGCCTACTTCACCGACCAGTCGCCGCAGGTCCAGGTCATGCGCCAGCGTCTGGCCGAACTGGATCGCCAGATCGACCGGCTCGTGCGACAGGGCGGCTCGATGCGCGTTAAGGGCGCGGCCCTGCCGGCGCTCAAGCAGCAGTACCTGATGCTCACGCGCGAAGTCGGGAGCCTGACCGCGGTGAGCGAGTTGTTGCGGCGGCTCTACGAACAGGCGCGCGTCGAAGAGGCGAATCCGGTCGCGAGCTTCTCGATCCTCGACGCCGCGGAACTGCCCGAGCGGCACGCGCGTCCGAAGCGCGCGGTGACCGTGGTGCTCGCGCTCGGACTGTGCGCGGCGTTCTCGATCGCGTGGACGTGGTGGCGCGAGAGCGGCCTCGCGGCAGCCGCGGGCGCCACGCCGGCGACGCCGGCGGATACGCCGTCGCTCGAGGAGGCGGCATGAAGTCGCGCTGGCGCACGCTGGTGCGCTCCGAACGCTCCGATCCCGGCGTGACGCCTGGCTTCGACGAAGCGCTCGCCTTGTGGCTGCTCGGAGTGCTGTGGGCGTTCGCATGTCTGTGGCTCGCGTATCTCGGCAGTCACGATCTGCTGCCCGGCGTTCTGATCGGCGGCCTGCTGGCGTTGTGGGGCTGGCGGCACGTGCAGTGGCTGTGGTGGTTCCCCTCGGCGCTGGTGATCGCCTCGACCGTCGAAACCGTCCTGCCGGCGGACACGCGCGCGCGGCTCGGCGCGCTGGGCCTCGGCGACGTGCTCGCGATCGGCGTGGTGGCGATCGCGCTGGTGCGCGCGATCGGGCTCGATCGACCGCTGTTGCCGCGCACGCCGGTCGATCGCGTGATGGCGCTCGCGCTGTTCTCGTACGCGATCACGACCATCGCGTTCATGCCGCATGCGGATCCGTATTCGGAGTTCCGCCGCCTGATGGTGGCGGGGGTGGTGTTCTATGCGGCGGTCACGATCGCGCTGCGTCCGGGTGGCGGCCGCTTCGGCTGGGGCGCATTCCCGCTCGCGACTGTGCTCACGGGTGCCCACGTGATGTGGTCGGCGATCCAGCGGGTTCCGGTCGCCGAGGGCGCGCTGAGCGCGCGCGAGTCGATGTGGGGTGCCGCGGGCGGCTCATGGACGCTGCTGCTCGTCGCACTTCCGCTCACCGCGGGTCTCGCGGTGAACGCGGGGCATCCGAAGATCCGCGGGCTGTGGTCGCTCGCACTCGCCGGCGGCACCGCGAGCGAGGCACTGCTGGTCGCGACCCAGCGCATTCCCGATATCACTTTTGCGTTGCCGATCGACGCCGGCGCATGGGTTCGCGCCGGACTCGCGACCGTCGCGTTGCTCGCGCTCGCGCATGTCGCGGGGCGGGTCCGGCGCTTCCGCCCGCACGAGGCTCCGCGCTGGATCGCGGTCCAGGGCGTGTGTGTGCTGTGCGTGCTCGCCGTGTGTTCCGGGGTCTGGATGTCCGGACTCGCTCTCCATCTGCTCGCGATCGCGGCGGGACTCGCGGTCGGCACCTTGCGTTCGGATCTGCGTTCGTCGAGGCGCTCGGCACCGGCCGCCGCCGAAGCGCGCGACGAAGGGATCGCGGCATGACACCGACCGTTTCCGTGGTGATCGTCAGCTACCGCTCGCGCGAAACGCTTGGGCCCTGCCTCGCTTCGCTCGCGGGCTGCCGCGAGCGTGTGGATCTCGAAGTGGTCGTGGTCGACAACGCGCCCGGCGACGGCACGATCGATTGGATCCATCACGAGCATCCGTGGGTCGTGACGGTCGCAAACCAAGACAACGCCGGGTTCACGCGCGGTGTGAATCAGGGGCTGGCGAAGGCCACCGGCGCGTTTCTGTTCGTGCTCAATCCCGACTGCGAAGTCGGCACGGTTGCGCTCGAAGAACTGGTGCGGGTCGCCTCCGATCGCCCGCGCATCGCGGCGGTCGCGCCGCTGCTCGTCGACGGCGACGGTCACCGTGCCCGCTCGTGCGGCCGCTTCCCGAATCTGTGGACGCTGTTCTGCGATCACCTCGGGCTCGCCAGCGCGTTCCCCGACTCACCGTGGTTCGGCCGCTACAAATACGGCGGCCGCACACTCGAGTCGCTCGGCCGCGTCGAGTGGGCTTCGGGTGCGGCACTGCTGATTCCGCGCGCGGCGTACGAAGCGCTGGGCGGTCTCGACGAGAACATCTTCATGTACATGGAGGAAGTCGACTGGTGCCGGCGCGCGGCGCAGTCGGGATTGGAAGTGCGCTTCGTGCCGCAGGCGCGCATCGTCCATCACGGGCAGCATTCATCGCGGCAGGCGCCGGGCGAGACGTATCTCCACAACCTGCGCTCCCGTGTCTACTACTTCCGCAAGCACTTCGGCGCGCCGGCCGCGATCGTGGCGAAAGGCATTCTGGTGCTGAGCCTGTCGCTCAAGTGGCTGGTCGCGTCGCTGCGCGCGGGATCGAAACCGTTCCGGGTGATCTACGCGCGCGGCATGGAAGTGGTGTGGGCGGCCTGATGTCGCGGCGGCGGATCGCGGGTGCGGTGTTCGTGCTGCTGACGATGGCCGCGGTGGCGCTGTTGCCGGTGCGGCGTGCCGGCGCTTCAGCGTCGAGCGGAACTCCGGTGCGTGCCGCCTACTTCTACTACTACATGCCGTTGAGCCACGTGGACTCGCTGGCCGCGAGCGGCTTCGATCGCGGGGTCGTCCATTTCATCGCCGACACCTTGCGGCGCTCCGATGCGGCGCAGCTGCGCGGGTTCGTCGAACGCGGTGCCCGGCTCGGCGTCGAGATCGTTCCGCAGTGGGTGCTCGATGCGCCCGCGCGCATGCGCGACCTCGGAACCTCGCGGCGCTACACGTGGGGCTCGGGCCGGATCGAGGCCGAGATCGCCTGCCCGCTCGACACCGCGTTCTGGCGCAGCGCGCTGCTCGGGCGCGCGGAGGAGATGCTCGCCGCGGTGCCGGGCACCAGGCGCATTGCGGTCGATCTCGAGATCCAGCACGGCAGCCGCCATCACTACGACGCCGGGCCGTGCAAATGCGCAGCGTGTCTCGAGGAATTCCGTCCGGGCGGAGCACGCGCCGGGGCGCGTTACTCGGGTCTCGGTGCCTATCAGCGCACGCGGCTCACGCGCACGCTGACGCGACTGCTCGCGGAGTTCGCAGCACGCCATCCGGGTGTGGAGTTCGGCGTGTTCGATCTCGACTACGACTCGTTCGTCCATCACGCGCTCGGCTTGGCACTCGCCGCCAACCGCATTCCGACTGCCGACTACTGCGAACGCTCGTATTCGGTCGCGGGCGGAACCCTCAAAGGCGCGCGGTCGCGGCTCGATGCGCTCGGACTGGCGAATGCCGATCTGATCGGCGGCCTGTGGCTCAAACGCTTCACCCCGCGGGACCTGGTGCCCGCGGTCGACTCGGTACTCGATGGTGCGGAGGGATATTTCGTGTTCACGACCTTCAGCCTGTGGCTCGAACCTTTACGTCTGAGCGGGCCGTATACGCTGCTCGGCACTCAAGCCGAATACTGGAACGCCCTGCGCACCGCGAATCGCGTGGGAGTGGCGCGCCCGTGACCGAACGTGACCCGATCTCAAAAGTGGACGCCGAACGCCGGCGCGGCACCCAGCCGCCGGTGCGGATGCTGCACATCATCACGCGGCTGATCCGCGGAGGCGCGGACGAGAACACGCTCTACACCGTGCGCGGGCTCGACAAACGGCGCTACGCCGTGGACCTCGCGGTCGGCGACGGCTCCGAACTCGACGAGATCGGAGCGATCCCCGACGTCGGCGTGCACGTGGTGCCGGAACTCGTGCGGGAGCCGCATCCGTGGAAGGACCTCGTGACGCTCGTGAAGCTCGCGAACTTGATCCGCCGCGGCCGCTACCAGATCGTCCACACGCACACGGCGAAGGCCGGATTCCTCGGCCGGCTCGCGGCGGCGATCGCGGGCACGCCGGTGATCATCCACACCGTGCACGGTGTGACGTTCCATCAGCATCTGCCGCGCATGCACCGCGCGTTCTATCTGGCGCTCGAGCGCATCGCCGCGCGGTTCACCGATCAGTTCGTCGCGGTGGGAGAGGACGTGAAAAACATCTACCTGCGTTCGGGCATCGGCACCACCGCCGAATACGAAACCATCTACTCCGGGATGCCGCTGCGCGAGTACCTCGACGCGGGTGCCATGCCCGAATCCGAACGCGATGCGTTGCGCGCCGAGCTGGGCTTTGGGCCCGGCCATCGCGTGATCGCGATGGCGGCACGGCTCGAGCCGCGCAAGGGGCACGGCTATCTGTTCCAGGCGGTCCAGCGGCTCAAGCCCGATCATCCCGAACTGCGCGTGCTGATCGTGGGCGAGGGCCCGATCCGCGCACAGCTCGAAGCGCAGTGCCGTACCCTCGGGATCGACGACCTGGTCGTATTCCTCGGCCATCGCCACGATCTGCCGCGCGTGTTCGCCGCCGCCGACGTCTCGGTGCTGACGTCGTTGTGGGAGGGACTGCCGCGCGTGCTGGTGCAGTCGGCCGCCGCCGGCAAGCCGATCGTGACGTTCAACGTCGAAGGCGCGTGGGAGGTGGTCCGCGACGGGCGCAACGGATTCGTCGTCGCCTCGCAGGACGTTTCGGCGTTCACCGACCGTCTGCGCACGCTGCTGGTGGAGCACGAACGCGCGCGCACCATGGGGGCCGCGGGCCGGGAGGCGGTCGGCAGCCGCTGGACGGTCGAGACGATGCTCGACCGTCTCGACGATCTCTACGCGCGCTGGACCTCGAAGGAGGCGGCGTGACGCTGCCGCTGGCGCTGGTCGTGTTCACGCTGGTTGCGCTGATCGGGACACTCAGCGCGACCGAACTGGTGCGCGTCACCGCGCATCGGCTGCAGGCGGTGGACGTGCCGGGCGGACGGCGCGTGCACCGGCGCCCGACTGCGCGGCTCGGCGGCCTCGGGATCTTCTGGGGCTTCACAGTCTCGATGCTGCTTGCCACCTACGGCCGCGTGTTGCTCGATCCGCTCGAGGGCGGCGACTTCGGGATGATCGGCATGCTTGCCGGCTCCGGCATGCTGCTGATGGTCGGCATCGCCGACGACGTGCGCGGGCTGGGAGCGGCGACCAAGTTGATGTTCCAGATCGGCGCGGCGTCGGTGCTCTATGCGTCGGGCTGGCGGGTCGAGACGTTCGGCATTCCAGGCGTGGGCGCATGGCCGACCGGGATCGCCGCATATCCGCTCACGCTGCTGTGGGTGCTCGCCGTCACCAACGCGGTCAATCTGATCGACGGGCTCGACGGACTCGCGTGCGGGATCGCGCTGATCGCGACGATCGCGATCGCGGCCCTGCTCGCGCCCGGCGGCAGTCCGCTGCTGCTCGCAGTGGCGGCACTGGGCGGTGCGCTGATCGGTTTCCTCTGGTACAACCTGCATCCCGCGCAGATCTTCATGGGTGACGCCGGCAGTCTGTTCGTGGGCTTCGTGCTGTCGGGGATGACGCTGCGCGCGGGACAGATCGCGGCCCCCGAAGCCTTCCCGCTGGTTCCGGCGCTGCTCATCGCAGTACCCCTGCTCGACACCTCGAACGCGATCGTGCGCCGGGTCGGTGGTGCCGCGCGCGGGGCGAAGTCCGCACAGGAACTCGTGCGCGCGGTGCGCGCGCAGGTGTTCGCGCCCGACGGACACCACATCCATCATCGTCTGCTGCGGGCCGGACTCACGGCATGGCAGGCGGCGTCCGTGCTGTGGCTCACCGCCGCGGGGTTCGCGATCGCCGGCGCGGTGCTCGCGGTGGCGCCGTTCGCAGGCTACGTGCTGGTGTCGGCACTGATCGGCGCGGTCGCGTGGGGACATGCCCACGTGCGCGCGCGGGAGCGCGATTCGATTCCGGCGTCTCTCGCCGGCGCCGGAGTTGGGGCGGCCGCCGAGAACGGGGACGCGCGGGAAGCTCCGCGCCGCGCCGCGTGAAGCCGGCCGCCGGAAACGATTCTCGCAGGGGAGCGGCCCCGCGCCGCGTGCTGTTCGTGATCAACGAACTGCTGCTCGGCGGAGCACAGCGGGTACTTCTGGATCAGGCGCGCGGGCTCGATCGTTCCCGCTTCACGCCCGAAGTCGCGAGTCTCGAGGTGGTTCCCGACGGCGCCATGACGCCCGCGTTTCGTGAAGCCGGACTTCCGCTGCACCTGCTGCGCAAGGCGCACGAGCCGCAGTGGTTCGCGCTCCGCAGGCTCCACGCCATCATGTGGCGTGGGTTGCCGGACATCGTGCACACACATCTCGCGGTCGCGGGGATCGCCGGGCGCTGCATGGCGCGGGCGCACCGCGTCGAGCGGATCGTCACCACGCTCCACAATCTGAGTGACTGGGAAGAGCGCCGCGCGAGCCCGTTGCGCGCGCTCGATCGCCATACGCTTCGCTTCGCCCACGCGGTGGTTGCCGTGAGCGATGCGGTCGGTCGCGCGGCGGCGAACGTGAGCCCGGAACTCACGCCACGACTGTCGACCGTGCACAACGGCGTGAGCCTCGCGACGTTCGAAGGCGCCACGGCCGAACGCGCCGCGGCGCGCGCGGAGCTCGGCATCGCGCCGGACGCCTTCGTCGTGGGATCGGTCGCCCGGCTCGACCCGCGCAAGGGGCTCGACACGCTGATCGAAGCCGCGGCACTCGCCGTGGCGCGCGTGCCGCAACTTCACGTGATGATCGTCGGCGACGGACCCGAGCGCGGCCGGCTCGAGGCGCTGGTCGCGGCGCGCGGACTCGGGCAGCATGTGTCGTTGCGCGCGCACGAACCGCGCGTACGTGGACATCTCGCGGCGATGGATGTGTTCGCAGCTCCTTCGATCACCGAGGGCCTCGGGGTTGCGATCATCGAAGCGCTCGCCGCCGGAGTTCCAGGACTGGCGTCACGCGTTGGCGGGATTCCGGAGATTCTGGAGCCGGACGCCGCTCACGCCGCGCGCCTCGAATGCGGCATGTTGCTGCCGCCCGCCGATCCGGCCGCGTGGGCCGATGCGATCGCGCGTGTCGCCTCCGATGGCGCGCTGCGGCAGCGATGGGCGAGTGCTGCTCCCGCACGCGCGCGGGCGTTCGGACTCGACGTCAGCGTCCGCGCGCTGGAAGCGGTCTATGACGGAACCGCGGCCGTCGTGCTCGAACCCGACGCCGTCCACGAGGCGGCAAGCGAACGCCGGGCGGCATGAACTCCTCGTCGCGGCGGGTTGCGACCGCAACGCTCGATTTACCGTTCGTCACCGCCGCACTCGCGGCGACACTGTCGGTGTCGCTCGCGTGCGCGGTCGCGATGTGGGCGCCTTCGCCGAAAGTGCTCGCGTTGCCGGTGGTCGGGGCCGCCGCGATCGCGCTCGTCGCCTGGAGCGTGCGCCGCTTTGGCGGACTCGGCGTGGCGGTGGCCGCGATCGCGATCTCGATCCTCGCCGGCGAACTGTCGGCCGTCGCGGTCGGCGGACAAAGCGGGCGCTTGCTGTGGGCGGACGCCGTGCTCGCGGGCACGGTGGGCATCGCGCTGCTGCGCATGCGGCTGCGCATCGAATTCGAGCTGCCGCCGTTCCTGATCGCACTCGGCGTGTTCCTCGTGTGGAGCGGCCTGTCGGTGCTCGCCTCCGCCGATCCGCTCACGGCGATCGCCGAGATCAAGGAGTGGATGGCCGCGTGGGTGGCCGGGCTGCTGGCGGCGCAGTACGCGACGAATGAACGGCGCGCGCGCTTTGTGCTTGGCGCGGTGGCCGCGGCGGGCGCGCTGCTGTCCGCGAACATGGTGTGGGTCGCGTTCCATTCGCCGATGGGTCCGGTGCTGACGATCGTGATGAAGCAGGTCGACCTGCCGTGGGGGCGCACCAACTACCTCGCCGGCATCCTCATTCTTCAGCTTCCGATCGCGGTCGGGCTCGCGAGCACCGCTGCGGGTGCCAGAGCACGCGTGGGATGGGTGATCGTCGCCGTGGCGTGCGCCACCGGCATCGTCCTGTCGGCCTCCAAGGGCGCGATCTTGGCACTGGTCGCCGCACTGATCGTCGCCTATGGACTGGGTGGGAAGGCGACGCGCGCGGCGTTCGCCGGCGTGGCCACGTTGTGCGTGACCGGGGTACTGGTGTTCACCATGACTCCGCTCAAGCACGTGCTCGAGTACCGGCTGCAGCGCAGTGCCCTCGACTACTCGATCGGCGAGCGGCTCGACCTCTACCGGCTCGCGTGGGACGAGTTCGCGCGGCACCCGTTGCTCGGTATCGGGCTCAACAACTTCTCGGTCTCGGCGCACCGGCTCACGGGCGTGGACACGGTGCCGCACAACCTCGAACTCGGGTTCCTCGCCGAACTTGGGTTGATTGGCCTGCTGCTCGCGGTCTGTGGGACCGCGGCACTCCTGCGTCTGGGTTGGAGCGCGCGAAAGACTTCAGGCGGCGGCCGGGCGCTCGGCGTTGCGCTGTGGGCAACATTCCTTGCCGCGGCGATTCACAATCAATTCGAGTCCACTATATATGGTGAGCAGTACAAACTGGTTTTGGTGCTGACGATCGCTGTGGCCGCGCGGCTCGCTTCCGGGTCGATTGACCCGCACGCCGGGTGTGAAGCCCCGCAGATCAACGTGTGATTGGGGAATTTTCTTCACGTCGAATCACATCAGCTCTTGTAGTGAGTGAGTCCGCCTCGTTACAATAGAGTTGCTCGCGGTAGAGGCCTGCGTGTTCGCACGCGGGTCTCCTGCAATTTCAGCCCACTTTTGAACCTGAGCCGTTCCCGCACCTCGGGAATGGAACGCCCAAGCAGGCCCACGGCAAGCCCTGTCCCGCCCTTCAGGCGCGAGCCCGCGGCCCACATCGTTGCGCGTTGTCCATCATGCTCCGCTCGCGTTTCGGGTCACCTGGATGTTCGGTTTTGGAATCGCGACGCTGATCGCGACGCAGTCCACGAGTCACGCGTTTGCTCCGCCGGCCGCCAAGGCGGTTTCACGACAGGTTCCCAGCGTGCTTCCCCCTGCCGCACGCTGGGCCGCGTCGTGGAACACGGGCGCCGAGTCCGAGATCGACCGGATCTTCGAAGCGGAGACCGTGGATCCGGAGCGGGCGGACGCCGCGCACCGTTACACGCCGGGTGCGGCCATCGATCTCGATCCCGAAGCCGAAGGCCGCGTGCTCGGATTCGCGCAGCGCCGCCTCGCCGATGCGGTGGAGCATCTCGGGAACGCATTCCGCTAGCGCCGCGCCGCGGAGATCACGGCCGCACTGGCCGAGCTCTCGATCGCTGCGGCGGATCTCGCCGATCCGTATCTCGCGGGCGACTCGGTCGATGACGAGACGCCGGGCGCCCATGCTTCGTTCAGCGACGATCTCGATGGTGTCCACCTGGATGCGCTCGAGATGCCGGCGCCTTCCGCATCACTCAACGCTCAGGCCGGAGCCGAGCTCGCGGTCGCGAGCGTTTCGCGCCGCGCCGCCATCGACGCCGCATACCGCGCCGGCGACCACGCTCGAGTGGCGGAACTGCGCCGCGAACGTCTTGCTGCCGCCGCGGGCCTCGCGCGCACGCTCACGCTCGAAGCCTGGCGCGCCGCCGGATCTCCCGACCTCGCGAACGCCGATTCCGCCCCCGGCATCCTCGACGCGTGGCCCAGTCCCGCGCGCGGTTCGGTCACACTCGCGTTCACACTTCCGGTCACG
>JANLWX010000161.1:0-25398 GCA_031364845.1 Candidatus Eiseniibacteriota bacterium | reverse complement strand
GACGGCGATGTCGAGCAGGGTGCCTTCGCGGCTGATGCCCTTGCCGTACATGATGTCGAACTCGGCCTGACGGAACGGCGGGGCGACCTTGTTCTTGACGACCTTTACCCGGCAACGGTTGCCGATCATCTCGGTCCCCTCTTTGAGGGTCTCGATACGGCGAATGTCGAGGCGCACCGACGAGTAGAACTTCAGGGCGCGGCCACCGGGGGTCACCTCGGGCGAGCCGAACATGACGCCGATCTTCTCGCGCAGTTGGTTCGTGAAGACGCAGATGGTGCCGGCGCGGTTCAGGGTTCCGGCGAGCTTACGAAGGGCCTGCGACATGAGCCGAGCCTGCAGGCCGACGTGCGTGTCGCCCATCTCCCCCTCGATCTAGGCCTTCGGGGTGAGCGCCGCCACCGAGTCGATGACCACCACGTCGAGCGCACCCGAGCGTACCAGGTGATCGGCGATCTCGAGTGCCTCTTCACCGGTGTCGGGCTGGGCGACGTGCAGGTTGGCGATGTCCACGCCGAGCTTCTGCGCGTAGCCGGAGTCGAGCGCGTGCTCGGCGTCGATGAACACCGCGTTGCCGCCGCCGCGCTGCGCGTTCGCGATGATCGTGAGCGCGAGCGTGGTCTTGCCCGAGGACTCGGGGCCGTAGATCTCGACGATGCGTCCGCGCGGTACGCCGCCCACACCCAGCGCCATGTCGAGGCCGATCGAGCCGGTCGAGATCACCTCGATGCCAGCCGGGACGACGCCCTCGCCGAGCTTCATGATGGCGCCCTTGCCGAACTGCTTTTCGATCGTCTGCAGCGCGAGGTCGAGTGCCTTGGTCTTTTCCTTGGCCGACGGCGGGTTCGTGAACATGTTCTGCGTCTCCTTCGCAGGGGCGTGATTTGGGGCGTTCCGATCGAGAAACAGCCTCGGCCGAACGCCCGCCGGAACGATTGGAGGCATACTACACATTTGAGCACCCGGAGGGAAGGGGCATCTTTGCTACGGAATCTCAAGCCGTTTCGCAGCCCTTCACCCCCGCACTTCACGGTTCCGGCGGACGCTCCACCTGACGGTGCAGCAACCGGTAGAGCGCCGGAAGCACCACCAACGTCAACAGCGTCGACGAGATGATGCCGCCGATCACGACCGTCGCGAGCGGGCGCTGCACTTCGGCACCGGTGCCGGTCGCGATCGCCATCGGCACGAACCCGAGCGACGCCACGAGTGCGGTCATGAGAATCGGCCGCAGCCGCGCGGAGCAGCCTTCGCGCAGCGCGGCATCGAGCGGCATTCCTTCCTCGCGCAGACGCCGCACGAACGACACCATGACGACGCCGTTGAGCACCGCCACGCCGGACAGCGCGATGAATCCGATGCCCGCGCTGATCGAGATCGGCAAGCCGCGGGCCGCGAGCGCGATCACACCGCCGGTGAGCGCGAGCGGGACCCCGCTGAACACGATCAGCGCATCGAGCACCGATCCAAACGCCGCGAACAGCAGCAGCAGGATCAGCAGCAACGCGAGCGGAACCACGATCGAAAGCCGCGTGCGCGCGGCGCGCAGATTCTCGAACTGCCCGCCCCACGTAAGCCAATAGCCGGGCGGCACCGTCACCTGGGCGGCGATCCGCCGTTCGGCTTCGGCGACGAAACTGCCGATGTCGCGGCCACGAACGTTAGCCTGCACCACGACCCGGCGCTTGCCGTTCTCGCGGCTGATCTGATTCGGACCCTCGCCGACCGAGATCGTCGCGAGCGTGCCGAGCGGCACGAACTCGAACGCGCCGCGGTCGTGCTCTCCCGCCGCGGACGGCAACGCCCGCGCGTGCGCCCGGGCCGGCACCGGCACCGGCAGCTCGGCGAGCGCGCGCGGGTCGGACCGCACGTGCTCGGGCAGCCGCACGACGATCTCGAAGCGGCGGTCGCCTTCGTAGACGCTGCCGGCTTCGCTACCCGCGAGTGCGGTGCGCACGACGTCCTGCACGTCGCGCACGTTCAACCCGTAGCGCGCCACCACCGCGCGCTGGACGTCGACCGTGAGCATCGGCAGTCCCGTCACCTGCTCGACCTTCACGTCCGCCGCACCCGGAACACTCTTCAGCACGCGCTCGAGATCGCGCCCGGTGCCGAGCAGCGTTTCGAGATCGTCGCCGAACACCTTCACCGCGACATCGCTCCTCACACCGGCGATCAGCTCGTTGAACCGCATCTGAATCGGCTGAGTGAACTCGTAGACGTTGCCGGGCAGCAGTCCGAGCCTGGTCTCCAGCTCCCGCACCAGCACCGGCTTGGGCTTGCGCGGATCCGGCCACTCCTTGCGCGGCTTCAGCATGATCAGCACGTCCGCGACGTTGGGCGGCATCGGGTCGGTCGCGATCTCGGCGGTTCCGATCTTGGAGACGACATAGGCGACTTCGGGGAACCGCTTGATCGTCTGCTCGACATCGTTCTGCATCGCGACCGCCTGGCGCAGGCTCGTGCCCGGAATGCGCATCGCGTGCGCGGCGATGTCGTGCTCGTCGAGCGACGGCATGAATTCGCTGCCCATGCGCGCGGTCAGCACGCCGACCGCCGCGACCAGCACCACCGCACCCGCCACGACGAGCTTGCGCCGGCTCAGCGCCCAGCCGAGCGTCGGCAGGTACGCGCGGCGAATCACACGAATGACCGGACTCTCGGTTTCGCTGACTCGCCCCCGTAGCACGAGCGCCACCATCGCGGGCACGAACGTGAACGCGAGCAGCAAGGCACCCGCGAGTGCGAGCAGAACCACCTGCGCCATCGGGCGGAACATCTTTCCTTCGATCCCGGTGAGGGTCAGGATCGGCAGGTAGACGATCATGATGATCGCCATGCCGAACAGCGTCGGACGCGCGACTTCGGCCGACGCCGCGAACGATTCGTGCAGGCGTTCGTGAATGTCGAGCGTTCTGCCGAGTTGGTGTTGGCGCTCACCGAATCTCCGGATGATGTTCTCGACCATCACCACCGCGCCATCCACGATGATGCCGAAGTCGATGGCACCCAGGCTCAGCAGATTGGCGCTGATGTGGCCCTGGACCATTCCCGTCGCGGCGAACAGCATCGAGAGCGGAATGATGAGCGCCACCAGAACGGCGGCCGTGAAGTTGCCGAGCAACGCGAACAGAATGACGATCACGAGAGCCGCGCCCTCGAACAGATTGGTGCGCACGGTGTGGAGCGTGGCATCGACCAGTTTCGTGCGATCGTAGATCGTCTTGGCGACGACGCCGCCCGGCAGCGTCTTGTTCACTTCCTCCAACCGCTTGGCGACGCGCTGCGATACGCGCCGGCTGTTCTCTCCGATCAGCATGAACGCGGTACCCAGCACGACCTCTTCACCGTTCTCGGTCGCCGCACCCGTGCGCAATTCCTTGCCCTGGCCGACCGTGGCCAGATCCCGCACGCGAATCGGAACCCCTTCGCGCGTGGCGACCACGACGTCGCGCAGATCCTCTTCGGTCCGGAGACGTCCGGTGGAACGCACCAGGTACTGCTCGGCCTTGTGCTCGATGTAACCGCCGGCGGAGGCGGCGTTGTTGTTTTCGAGCGCGAGCTGGATGTCGTGAAACGTGAGCCCGTACGCTACGAGCCGCGCGGGATCGGGGGTGACGTGGTACTGCTTGCGGTACCCGCCGATCGTGTTGATTTCGGTCACGCCGGGGATCGTTCTTAACTGCGGCTTCACGATCCAGTCCTGGATCTCGCGCAGATCGGTCGAGGTGTACGGCGTGCCGTCCGCCTTGCGCGCTCCGGGTTTGGTTTCGATCGTCCACATGAAGATCTCGCCGAGTCCGGTCGCGATCGGCCCCATCACCGGCTCCTCAGCGCCCGGCCCGAGATTCGATCGCGCTTCCTGGATACGCTCGTTCACGAGTTGGCGGGCGAAGTAGATGTTGGTGCCGTCGCGGAACACGACGGTGATCTGCGACAGGCCGTAACGCGACAGCGATCGCATCTCGATCAATCCCGGCAAACCCGCGAGCGATGCCTCGACCGGCACGCTCACCTGCTTTTCGACCTCTTCGGGCGAATAGCCTTCGGCGACCGTGTTGACCTGCACCTGCACGTTCGTGATGTCGGGGACGGCATCGATCGGGAGCTGGGCAAATTGAAAGGCGCCGAGGGCTGCCATGCCCGCGGTGACGAGCACCACCAGCCCGCGCTGGCGGATGGAGAAACGGATCACGCGCTCAAGCATGGCAGCCTCCGCGCGCGGCAGCGCCGCAACGGACGAGTCGGCAGCCGAGATCAGTGGTCATGCGATGCCTCCGACTTCCCGAGTTCCGCCTTCAGCAGGAACACGTCCTCGATCACGATTGCGGCACCCGCTTCGAGGCCCCTGGTGATCTCGGTGGTGGTGCCGTCGGTCCTGCCGACTTCGACCGGTTGCAGCTCGAAACTCGATCCGTTGGCACGGAACACGGCCGGGCCGCGTTCGGTGCGCACGATGGCGGCTTCGGGCACGGCAACCGCGACGCGCGGCGTTTCGAGCGTGACGGTGGCGATCACGAACAGGCCCGGCTGCCATCCGCGGTCTGCGTTCGCAATCACGGCGCGCGCGTAGGTGGTGCGCGTGTCCTCTTCGAGCAGCGGCCCCACGAAAGCGATCTTCGCCCGGATGCGCCGTGTGGAGTCGCTCTGCGACGTGATCCACACCGTCTGCCCGGCGCGAATCCGCCCGGCGTTCTGCGGATAGATCGCGAAGTCGACCCACACGGTCGAGAGATCGGCGATCGTGTAGAGCGTCGTCTCTTCGTTCACGACCTGGCCGATGGCCGCTTCGCGGGCCACGATCGTCCCGGACATCTCCGCGGTGATCGAATACTCGGTGAGGCTCTCGCTGCTCTGGACCGAAGCCACGACGTCCCCGCGACGAACGAACTGTCCGAGTCGAAACGGAAGTTTGCGCACGACGCCGGCATATCGCGGCCTCACATAGGTGAGTCTCTCGGCGTTGAGTCGCACCTCGCCCGGTGTGTCGACGGTGACGGCGATCGAGGCGGGTCCGGCCGTACCAATGCGAATACCCGAACCACTGACCGCTTCGGGTGCGAGTTCGACACGGCCCTCCTCCTGCTCGTAGGTCCATGTGTGCGTCGCGCCTCCGCGCACCAGCCGAACGGTCGCCCGGTAAGAATGAGGTTCCTCGACCGTACGCGTGCTGCGCAGCCGGTCTGCCTCGGCTCGGAACACGATGCTGTCGCGGCGCCCGCCAAAGCGATCGAGCAGCACCACCAGCCGCTCGTCAGAAGGGACGACCGGTTTGTCCGCAGCGTCCAAGAGATACGCCTGAAACTCCGGCGGCACGCCCGCCTCGTAGATCGTGAGCTCGAGACGACCCCCTTCGAATGGGAACAGCCTGCCACCATGCGGGCCACGGGCCACTTCCTGTTCCTCTTTGTGCTCGGCGTGCTCACCTTCCGCATGTCCGCCTTCAGCGGAAGCCCCCGGCTTGCGTGCACATCCGAAGACGCTCGCCAGCAGTGCCAGGGCCAGCACGGTCGACAGCGCCGTCTTGCCCGGCGTGCGCAACGCGCCGTGGACTGCTCCGCGCACCGCCGCGAGGCGGCAGCGGCTCGACGTTTCAATCGTCATCGTCCCTCCTGGTCGCGCGGTCGGCGCGTCGTCAGATCGGTGAGTCGTTCGAGTTCGAGACGTGCGCTCCATGCATCGCGAGCGGCGTCGAGTGCCAGCAGGCGGGTTTCGATCGCAGCACGCTGACCCTCGAGCACGTCGACATAGCCGACGCGTCCCATGCGATAAGCCGATCGCAACGCTCCGAAAGCAGCTTCAACCGACGGCAACCCGTTTCGCGTGATCTCCTGCCAGATGGATGTCGAAGCGGCGAGACGCTCGTACGCAGAACGCAGCTCACCACCGAGTCGAATCTGGGCGGCTCGCACTCGCACGTCCGCTCCCGACCGGTCGGCTTCGGCGGCGCTCACGGATCCGCCGCCGCGGTTCCAGATGGGAATGGGAATCCCGATGCCTGCGACGAAGCCGGTGCTGCCCGGCTCCGAGAATTGTCGCGCCCCGAATCGCACTGCGAGGTCGGGGACGCGGGCGGCACGTGCCGCGCGGATTCGAAGCGCCGCCATGCGGGCCTCGGCTCGCGCGCGCACCACTTCGGGATGCTGCTCCAGCCGAGGGATCAGGGAATCCATCGGGGCGGGATGCGTCACATCGGGAGCCGGCAATACCAGTGAATCGACCTCGGCATCCCCCGCGCCCCAGCTCTGTGCGAGCCTCCGGCGCGCGATACCCCATGCACTCTCGGCGCCTATGGCCTCCGAGGACCGCAGCGCGAGATTCGCCTCGGCCCGTGCCCGTTCGACGACCGAAGCGGCCCCAGCCCTGAGACGATCGTTCGCCGTGACCAGCAACTCCTCGGCGAGCACACGCGCTTCACGCGCCTTGACCATCCGTTCGCGCGAAATCCACGCGTCGAGAAATGATTCGGAGACATAGCGGTCGAGAGATCGTCCCTCGACCCACCACTCGGCCCGCGCGATGTCGCGATCTCCGAGGGCGACCCCCGAGCGCGCACGGCGAGCGCTCCCGAGATTGAAGGACTGCGTGATATCGATCGTCAGTTCACCGGAGCCCGACGGCAGCGACCCGCCGAAGTTTTCGTACGTCGTGCCGAGCGAAGGGTTGTCGCGACGGCCGGCATCCCGGATCCGGCGGTCTGCGGCCACCGCGGCCCACGAAGCGGCGTCCAGCAGTGGCGAGTGACTGCGTGCAAGTTGCCGGGCTTCGCCGAGAGTGAGGACTCGCGGAACCGCGGGGATGACCGAGTCGCCCGCAGGAGGATCGGGAGCAGCGACTTCCTGTGCCATCGAAACCGCCGCAACGCGCGGCAGCAGGGTCATCGCGAGAACGAGCACCACGGCGTTTCGCCATGGCAATAGCCCGATCTCGCGCCATGGGAGTGGCGGGTATCGCACATCAGACTCCTTTTCACGGATGGAAGGCGATCGCGCGCGAAGGGCAACGATCGCAGCGGCCAGGCACGGGCCTGGCCGGCATCGCGGATCAAGGAATCTGGATCAGATCAGAAGGGCGACGAGCGCTCGCGGTGAAATTCCGCCGTGGTGACCGGCGAGCTGCAACAAGGCGCGACGCAGCGGATCATGGGTGAATGGAGGACCTACGCTCCACGAGGGTACGGCGACGGTGCTCAAGGGATCGAGCACCGAGGTACCGTTCGAGGGACGGCCACTGGCCTCGGCGCCGGCGATCAACTGGACGTCGGTGCACGGCCCGCACACGTCGGAGCAGAAGGCATCCTCTTCGCCGCGGTCCACGCCGGTTTCCTCGCGTGAGAGTTCGGAGGCGCTCTCGAACGCGACATGTCCATCCGCGCCGAAGCACAGCACCACGAGTTCACGGGGTGCGATCGGCAGTGCCACGACGAGTGTGAGCGCGAAGGCGCAGAGCCGATGGAGAATGGAAGAGTTCACGTCGTAAACCCTACGGTGGAAGTCGAGCGGGCGTCAATCCTGCGTGTCATGCCCGTTATCGGCCCCGACGCGGGCCGCCTTCATTCGTGCCTCACTCCTCACTCCAGCGTCGCCTCGAGCGGCATTCCGCGCAGGTGGCGCCTCAGCAGATCGAGCGCGATCTGTGCCGCGCGCTCACGGATCGTGTTGCGGGTTCCGACGAACTGATACTTGCGCACCGCGGTGCCGCGTTTGCCGTGGACCGCGATGAACACCATTCCCACCGGCTTCTCTTCGCTGCCGCCTTCGGGACCCGCGACACCGGTGATGCTGACCGCGGCCTCGACGCCCGCGCGCTTGGCCGCGCCCTCCGCCATCTGCTCGGCGATCGGGGCACTCACGGCACCATACGCTTCAAGATCGCTCGCCTTCACCCCGAGCAGCTGGACCTTCGATACGTTGGAGTAGGTCACGAAGCCGCGCTCGAAGTAGCGCGAGGAACCCGGCGTGTCGGTGAGCCGCTTCGCCACCAGCCCGCCGGTGCACGACTCGGCGGTGACGACACGCGCGCCGAGTTCCATCAGCGTCTCCCCGACCACCTGCTCCAGCGGTGTCGCGCCCTCCGCATACATCACCGGAGCGGCGACCGCTCGCAACTGATCGTACGCCTTCGCCGTCACGAGTCCGACGCGTTCCGGATCGTCGCCGGTCACCGTCACGCGCAGATCGACGCCGAAGTAGCTCGGCAGATATGCGAGCGTTGCCCCCGGCCAGCCCTGCGGCAGCAGCGCGATCTTCTCCTGCAACATGCTCTCCGACACGCCGGCCGTGCGCAGCGTGAAGGTCTCGACCCGCCGCCCGGTGCGGGCGCGCAGGTAGGGAATCGCGAACTCCTTCGCGAGGCCCTCCATTTCGTAAGGCACGCCGGGCAGCAGGATGATCGGCGTCTCGTCGTGCATCAGCAGCAGACCGGGTGCGGTGCCGAGACGGTTGTGCCACGCTTGGGCTCCGACCGGGATCAGCGCCTGGCTCTCGACCGATTGCGGCAGCATACGTCCGAGCTTGCGCGCGCGCTCGCGGATCGACGCGAGCACTTCCTCGTCGAGCCGCAGAGATCGCCCGAGCACGGTCGCAACCGCCTTGCGCGTCATGTCGTCGGGAGTCGGGCCGAGTCCGCCGGTGAGGACGACGGCATCCGCGCGCGCGATCGCGCGCGTGAGCGCCTCCGCGATGCGCTCGCCGGAATCACCCGCCGTGCTATGCCAGGCGACCTGCACACTGGCCTCTTCGAGGCCGCGCGCGAGCCAGGCGAAATTGGTGTCGACGGTGCGGCCCGACAGGATCTCATTGCCGATGGTGACGATCTCGATCTGCACCGCCTCATGTTAGCCCGGTCCGTTCATGAACCGCCAGCCGAGGGGCGGGCTCATGAATGGAATCGGGTTAGACATCGTGCGTTCATCGCGCTAGCGTGCGTGACTCGAGCCGCCATGCCTTCGACTCCGCGCGATCGCGCGCCTTCCCGCACGAACGACCTCCCGTCCCCCGATCCGCTCTCCGTCGGCGGCAGGCGCGGTGGGTCCCCTGAAACGCTTCCCATGCGCCCGCTGTGGCGCGATCCGTGGGCGCTCGCGTCCATCGCGGCGGTCCTGGTCGTTGTCGCGCGCGCGTGGGGCGCTCCGCTCGGCGAACCGGTGGCCGAGGACTTCGACTTTCTCCAGCGCGCGTTGTTCGGCCACTTCACGCCGTGGGACGGCGGCGGATCGAACGCGTTTTGGCGGCCGATCCCGCATCAGCTCTACTACCTCGCGTTCGCGCGCGGAATCCTCGCAGCACCCGCGCTGATCGCGGGGCTTCATGTGGCGCTGCTGATGCTCGCCACGCTGCTGCTCTATCGCGCGTTCGCGACCGCGCAGCCCGGCGCGTGGGCGGCGGTGGTCGCGAGCGCGCCGCTGCTCTCCGAATCCACGCGCATGATGATCGCGTGGCCCTCGGACTTCGTGGATCTCGGCGTGTGGCTGTTCGTGGCGCTCGCCGCGCACGAGACCGCGCGGCGGCGCATGCCGACAGCACTGCTGTCACTCGCGGCCGCCCTCCTGTGCAAGGAGGTCGCAGTCATCGCGGCGGTGTTGCTGCCGCTCATGCCTGGTATCGGGCCGCGCGAGGATCGCGCGCGGCTGCGATGGCTCGCCGCGTTCGTCGCGCTCGCAGCGGTGTGGGCGATCGTCTACCTTGTCGTGCGCCAGCAGGCGCATCTCACCCTGCCGCATCAGCTCGAGCAGACCCTCGCAACGGCGACGTGGTGGGACCGGCTTGCGTGGGCGATCACGAATAGCCTGCGCGCGACGGTCAGCCTGCCCCCGGCCGAAGCCAGCTACGATCGGGCGGTGGGTTCACTGCTCGCGCTGCTCGTGTTCGTGGGGGCCGCGATCGCGCTGCGCTCGGGCACGCATCGGCCGCGATGGCGCGCGGCACGTCCGTGGGTCCTGTGGGGTGGCGCCTGGTTTCTCGCGTCCTCGGCGATGCTGGTGGTCGTACATCCGTACTGGTCGCCGGTGCGTTCGGCGTTCGGAACGATCGGCATCGTCGCACTCGCCGCCGAAATCACATGGCTCATCCATCCGACGCTGCTGGTCGGCGTGGTCGCCGTGCGGCTGGCGGGATTCGCATTCGCGCCGGCGCCGCCCACGCGGGTCACATGGATGGCACCCACTTCGGGATCATTCGTGGACTTCGAGCGCGTGACGCGGCTCCAGCGCCTGATGCGCACCACGCGACTGGCGTTGATGGCGCGCGTCCCACACGCGACGCCCGGCATGCGCATCGGCGTGCTCACGCCTCCGCAGTCGGCGGGATATGCGTTCGGTGGTCCGAACGCGGCGCGCACCTGGTATCGCGATGCGACCGTCGAGTGGGTGCCTTACGAGCGCTTGCGCGCGCATCCCGATTCAGCTCTCGCGGCGATCGTCGAGTTCGAGTCGGCAGGACCGAAGCCGGTGGCACTCGTCGAGCCGGAAGCGATGCGCGCGTACCTCGCGGCCCTCAATCTTGCGAAGACCGGCGACTATCCCGCGGCGCGCGCGCTACTGGAGCGCGCGGATGCGCTCCAGATCGACGATGCGGCGCGCGCGTTCAAGAGCGGTATCGCGCGCGAACGCCGCCGCGTCGAGCGGCTCATGCCGCGCTCCGCGGCTTCGATCAGCCGTTGAGGGGCTGACCCCGGCCCGGTCCGAAGAACGCCTTGATCCGTGCCTTCACGCCGGGTTTCGCCACGGGCGCCGGCTTTACCGAGGACACCTGAACCGGCTCGGCCTCTGAGGCGAAGAACGACGGCACCACACTCGCCGCAGCGAACAGCAGCATCACAGCCAGCGCGGCCCACGCCACGCCGCGCAGGCTGATCCCGCGCCGGGCAGGTTCATTGGAGGGCGGTTGCGGACGCGGGCGGGAAGCGCGACCACGGGAAAACGAGCTCGAGTTGAGCTGCATCTTAGAGCTCCTTCCAGACCAGCGTGCGAGCCAGCGGCTGATCGGCAACGAACAGGTTGACGCTCGGATAGAACGGCGGCACGAATCCGCGCCGGTCGTAGTGGAAGTCGCGCGTGTAACCGCTCAGCACGTCGCCGCTCGAATTGAACGTGTAGAACGCTCCGTAGTATCGCGAGACCATGCCGCCTCGGAAGTGCACGGTCCCGCGCGGAGAGCCGGAACTATGGTTGTCGACCTTGAACGCGCCGAGTGAGCCGGTCGCCATCACGTATGCATCGATGTAGAGATCGTTGGGAGCCGCCGTGCCGATCCTCACGCTGCCGCCGGTCGAGTATAGTCCGAGCACGTTCACGCCCGCTTCGTAGTCCTCGCAGGTGACGTCGCGCTTGATCACGATGTCGCCGGTCGCCGTGATGAGCAACTGGGTCTCGTCCGCGAGTGCGGGCGGCGGACTCGGGCTCGCGTCACGATCCGGACCCCGCAGGTCGAGGACCGTGCCGTTCACGAACATCGATCCCGATGGCGCGCCGGCGTAGGTTGTGGTGGTCGAGCCGTCCCAGACGGTGGTCACCGACGCTGTCGAGTCCACAGTGATCAGCCGGCGCGTAGAACCCTGGACCAGATCGTAGATCTGGCGGCCATCCGCATCGACGGACATCGCGCACTGGTCGAGCGTGCCCTGAATGTAGATTCCCCCGCTCACGGATCCGCTCGAGTTGATCAAATAGATGCCGTTGGGAGGAGTTCCCGAGCCGCTCCCGCCGATCGCTGCGTTGATCGCCGTATTGGTCGGCAGCGGCGAACTCGTCGGCAGCCCGAGGGCCGCGTTTTGTTGGATGTTTGAGTTCGGCGGCAGATCGACGCTCGGAACGCCGCGTTGAAAACCTCCGTAGAAGTTCGGTACGTCGATGTTGCCGTTGTGGTCCGAGGCAAGGTCGGTTGGGGACCCATAGTTGTAGTACGTCGCCTTGGTGTTCACGCTCGATACGTGATCGTGGAACGTCGGCGCGTAGGAGAACTTGAACTTCCCATTGGTATGCACGCGTCCGTCGAACGTGCCGCTCGATGAGAACCACACGTCTCCGCCGCCCGGAAACTGATGGATGTCGGTGAACATCAGGAAGTCCGCAAATGTTCCGTTGGAAGCGCTGACGCGTAGAATGCCCTGGCTCTGCACACGACGCGCTCCGAACGCGCCCGACCCACCGCTCGCGATGATGCTGTAGTTGTAATTGTAGACCTGAGCCGTGTCGGCGATGACGCTGTCGGCGAACGTGATCTGAGCGAGGCTCGTGAACCGCGGCGACGTGCAGCTGACGACAACATCCCCTGCAGGGAATAGGCCCTGCGGATTGGGGATCACCGGAGCGGAGCCGCCCGGCCAGAAGTTGATCAGGCTGTCGAGCTTGGCCTGTGCCATGTTCGCGAGTGACTGCTGCGACATGCGCACGCCCGCGTCTGCCGCGAACAATGCGTTCCTGGCGACGTGCACATTGCCGGTGAGCGACTTCTCGCCCACGGTGGTGAGCATGAACGTTCCAGCCATCGCGAAGGCGACGACCAGAGCGAGCAGTGCGGCGACGAGCGCGATCCCTCGCTGATTCGGCGCGCACTCATAGGGTGCGGTGCGCATGATTGCCTCCCTCAGAACGTTCGCGGACGAATCTCCGCCCAGCATGAGTCCACAAACGCCGGTTTGCCCGGCTTGTCGATTCGCATGACGATGGCCGGCCGGATCCGGTCGATGGACGCGATGCTCGACGGATTGCGCGTCCAGCTTCCATCCTGCATCCGGTACTTGACGGTGAACTGCTTGACGTCCCACGCCGTGACCTGCGGCGGCTTTCCGAATTCCTGCCGCACCAGACACGGGCGCCGGAAGTTCACATTGTCGAGCCGGTAGACCACGCGATCGATCTTGAGCACCGAAGCCCCGGTTCCGTATCCGCCCGAGGGCCAGTTCGAGAACCCGCCGGGGACGTTGAGCGGCGAGGTCGGATTGTGCTGGAGGTCGCCCGGAGGCTGCGCCACGTGCGTCACCTGGAACAGGTGTGCGCTCGCGCCGTTGGTGATCACACACAGATCGTTGTTCTTGAAGCCGTTCACATTCGAGCCCTTGATGATGGCACTCGCGTTCGGCATCTTGGCGCGCAGCGCGGTCGCATCGGACCACGCCCCGACGATCTCGATCGAGTCGCTGCCGGCGCCGCCCACGAATCCGGGATTGATGCCGTAGAGCTCGACCGGCGTCCCGTTTGACGACGAGATCACTTTCGCGCGCCCCCATCCCGAACCTGCCATGCGGACGTCGCGCTCGAGCAGCTGAATCGCAAGCCGCGCATTCTGGCGCGCCTCCACGATCCCCGATATACGCCGCGATTCATCGGAGGTTCGGAACAGGAAACCGAACACGGCGACCATGACGACACCGATGAGCACGGTGGCGACCATCAGCTCGACCAGGCCCGAACCTCGTTGCGTGTGACGTCGGTGTAGCGAATTGCGATGCATGTCAGCCTCCGGTCCGCGGCACGACGATGACCACCGTCGAGAGCGCCGCCGCTCCGGCGGATCCGACCGCCGTCTTCACTACGATCCGCTTGCAACCGGGGATCGGTTGGTCGTCTTCGACGGTCCATCGGACCCAATATTTGCCCTCGATCGGGTTGGCATCGTCCAGATGCGCTCCCGGCACCAGATCATCGTCCGAGTAAGGCGTGATCAGCAGGCGCTCCGCGCGCCCCGCGGCGAGCTGCGATGCGCGTGAACGCTGAGTCGTGCTCGCGACCTGTTTGGAACCGAGCGGAACCAGCCCGACCAGCGCCATGAGTCCCACCGAAATGATGACGAGCGCCACCATGACCTCGATCAGCGTGAATCCGGCGGCGTGCGAATGCCGCGGGTGTTGGAGCTTCGGTCGCGCGGTCATGGCTGGTAGACCATTCCGACCGCGGTCACCATCAGCGTGTCGGGGGCGCCGCGCGTCGCGAGGATCAGCCGTCCGCCGTTGGTTCCCGGCCACAGCGTTCCGCTGATGTCGAAGATCAGCGAGTCGGTCGGCGCGAGCTGGACCTGGCTGAGCAGCACGCCCTGGGGCAGATTGCGTACCATTTGCCGCTCGGTGGATTGCAGGATGCGGTCGTTGTTCGTGTCTTCATGAATGACGTAGCTCTCGATGTTCGACGTGTTGGTGCCGTTCCCGAACCGGACGATGACCGGACAGTGCTTGGCGATCGCCGACTGCCGGGCCGCACGGAGGTGCTGCACCAACTGCTCACGCCCCTGCGCGTCCCGATGGACGCGCATCGACTTCATGAAGCCGGGGACACTGCTGGCGATCAGGATCCCGGCAACGACGAATGTCACCATCAATTCCACCAGCGTGAACCCACGATTGCAGTGCACCGCATTCCCCCGTCTGTACCGGCCGAGCCACTGGAATAGGGCAAGCGACGGGCCGCGAGCGAAGCGGGCCGCGGGCCGTGGGCTTCAACGGGTTGGAGCCGCGTTCATGGGTCGGGCATCGCCAAACGCTGCGTTCTGCTCGGGCAGCGCATGCGAAATGCGCCGCCGCGGATGCCATGATGAGCGCGAAAACCGCGCTCAGCGGGCGATCGGGATCATCCGGAGGGCGAGGTGAAACACACCGCATGCCACGACGCCGGCGATGACATCGTCGGCGACGATGCCAAAGCCGCCGGGGAGCTTCTGCGCCTGATTGGCACCGAGCGGCTTCCACACATCGAACACGCGGAAGAGAACGAACGCCGAGGCGAACGCCCACCACACGTGGGGCACGAACAGGAGCGCGATAGTCTGGCCGACCGCTTCATCGACGACGATCGGCTTGGCGTCGTGGCCGAATTCCTTCTCGGCTTCACCCGCGATCCACACGGCGAATGCCGTGCCGATGGCGAGCAGGACGAACGTGATCGGAAGCGGTGGGATCGGGAGAAACCACCCGATCGCGGCGATCAGCGCGCTGCCCGCGGTGGCGGGTGCGATCGGAACGTATCCTGCGGGCCCGAGTGTGGCGAGTAGCCGGACGAGCGGGTTCATCCCCGCGAACGGCGGGCGGCGCGCGATCGCGACCCGCGCCGTCGCGGACGCGTGACGCGCGCGGGCGGCGGAGTCGCCGGAACCGATCGTGCGGGCGGGGACGGCACGGACGCTTCTGAAGACGGCTCGGAAGCCGCGGTCGGCACGCGCGGCGCGGGCGTGAACACATTCGTCACGATCGGGGCGGATGGCATTGCCGGCGTGGGAGGATTCGCGACGATCGTTCTCGCAGCCGGCGCCGGCGGATTCCCGACAACCGGGCGGGCGGGCGTAACCGGAGCGAACTCCGTGATCGGTCGGACGTGCGGCGCGATCGTGGGTGCGTAGCCGGCCGCCGGTCTCACCACGGCGCGCGCCGGCATTGGCGCCGGACGAACGACGCTGCGGGCCGGCGGAGTGATCGGTGCCGCCGGCGGAACGATCGCGGGCGCCGCCTGAGCACCGACGAGCGCCGGAATGCCGGTCACGTTCACCTGCGCGATCACACCCTTGCAGATCGCACGCAAGGTCTCGGAGACGCCGCGGCCTTCGGATGCCGCCGCTTCGAATTCGAGCGCCGCATGCCGATTGAGCGCCCGGCGCATCCGGTCGATCGGCATCGCGGCCGGCAGATCGCGCTTGTTGTACTGGAACACCCACGCCAGCTTCTCGCGCTGCTCGGGCGTCATGCCGATCGCGCCCAGGTGTTCGTGAAGGTCTTCGAGCGACTCGAGGTTGGCACTCTCACGCGCGGGGTGCGAGTCGGCGACGAACACGAGCCCGTCGAGCCCCTGGAGCACCGCGCGCCGCGACAACCGGTAGTAGGCCTGGCCGGGCGTCGTATAAAGATGAATGCGGGTGGTATAGCCCTGGATCTGGCCGAGCGCGAACGGGAGGAAGTCGAAGAACAGCGTGCGCTCGTGGTCAGTCGCGATCGACAGCATCTTGCCGCGCCGGTCGGCGGGCAGACGCTCGTGCAACATGCGCAGATTGGTGGTTTTCCCGCCCAGGCTCGGACCGTAATAAACGATCTTGAAGTGGATCTCGCGGGCTCGATGATTGATCAGCGCCACTCGGTTCTCCGTCCAGCAAATGCGGCGCGAAAGTTTTGTTCAGTCGCCGAACAGCGCGTCCACCTCTTGTGCCGCGGCCGCCGCGAAGTCGGACGAGGCGAATTCAGGCACCGCCAGCGCCGGTTCCGAGAGACCGACCTTCTCGAACAGACCGTGGAACACCGGTTCGAGCTCGTTCACCGCGCGCTGCGCGCGGAAACGGACGATCCCGAGCGTGCTGCGGCGATCGAACACCGTGCACAGGATCACGCGGCCGGCGAGCATCACGGAGTACACCGAGCGCTGCTTGCCTTCGCTCACGACAGCCTCGACGCCCTGTTCGCCCAGCAGCTGCGAGATCTCGGCATTGGCGGTGAAGTCGGCGGCGATCAGACTCGCGAACGCGGTGGCGTCGAAGTCGCCGGTGCGCCCGGCCGAGGTGATGAGCTGGCCGGAACGGTCGACGAGATGCACCGAAAGGGCATTGGTCCTTTCGAGCAGCTCACTGAGTACTTGATCGATTGTTCGAAAGTCATTTTCGAACAGAGTCCATTGAGGCATGAAACCCCCCGCACACGGGCGGACTGAGGTCGTGGAACTCCGTGGTTCGTCCTTGTTCCGCGCGTAGAAGTAACACGCATGCGCGATGTTGTACAAGTACAACTTTCGTGCAACCCGTAAGAATGCGCACAGTTGGAGCGACGGGTGTCTGCGATCGCGCGCTCCGACATCATTCGCGCGCGGCGCCGACGCGTGCAGGAACCGCTAGGAAGGCGGGCGAACGCGCGACAGATGCGCCGGCCTCGGCATGTCGTGCTCGTCCTCGATCTCGCCGACGATCTCTTCGAGAATGTCTTCGAGCGTGACGATGCCGACGAACACTTCCGCCGCGTCGCGCACCACGGCCATCGGCCGCTTCTCGCGCTTGAACGTGCGCAACAGATCGGAGACCGGCCGCTCGGGATCGACGAAGATCGGCGGATACGTCGCATCCATCAGGATCACGATGCCCTTGAGGCTGAACAGGTGGAACAGGTCCTTGGTGTTGACGATGCCGACGATGTTGTCGGGCGTTCCCTCCCACACCGGCATGCGCGTGTGGGCCGTGTCGCGCGCGGTCGCGAGCACTTCGTCCTCGGACGCGGTGATCGCCACCGACACCACTTTTTCGCGCGGCACCATGATGTCGCGGACGACCTTGTCGGACAGCTCGAACACGTTGTGGACCAGCGTCGCTTCCTGCTCCGGAAGCACACCCGCCTCCTGCGTTTCCTCGACCAGCATCTGGATTTCTTCGACCGAATGGATGCCGTGCGTCTTGGAGAGCGGCGGCAGCCGCAGCTGGCGCACCACCCAGTTTCCGGCGCCGTTCATGAACTTGATGAACGGCCGGAACACGCGGCCGAACACCAGCAGCGGGCCCGACACGAGCAGCGCGACATCGTCCGCGCGCTGGAGGGCGACGGCCTTGGGTGCGAGTTCGCCGAGCACGACGTGGAGAAACGTGATCAGCAGGAACGACACCGCGACCGACATCGCGTGCGTCGCGGCGACACCCCACGGAGTCGGCACCCGCGCGAACAGAGGCTCGAAGATGTGCGACAGCGCGGGCTCGCCGATCCATCCGAGGGCGAGGCTCGCGAAGGTGATCCCGAGCTGCGTGGCCGCGATCGCGTCATCGAGCTTCTCCACCGCATCGCGCACCGCGATCGCGCCGAACTTGCCCTGCTCGAGCAGCTCTTCGACGCGTGTCCAGCGCACAGTCACGAGCGAGAACTCGGCGGCGACGAAAAATCCATTGAGCGCCACGAGCACCGGCACGCCTATGAGGCTGAGGACATCGATGAGCGAGAGCATGGCGGTCGAGGGGGCCGGAGCGGCTACTCCAGCTCGCGACGGCCCTCCAGGGCGCGCGTGAGCGTCACCATGTCGGAGTACTCGAGATCGGAGCCCATCGGAACGCCGCGCGCGATGCGCGTGATCCTGACGCCGAGCGGCTGAAGCAGGCGCGACAGATAGAGCGCGGTCGCTTCACCCGCCACGTTGGGATTGGTGGCGAGGATGACTTCCTGGATCTCGCCGCCCTGCATGCGCAACAGCAATTCGCGGATGCGCAGGTTGTCGGGATGCGTCCCCTCGAGCGGCGACAGAGCACCGCCAAGCACGTGATAGCGCCCGCGGAACTGCCCGGTGCGCTCGAAGGCGAGCACGTCGCCCGGTTGCTCGACCACGCACACGAGCGCCGCATCACGGCGCGAGTCGGTGCACAGCAGACACGGATTCTGCTCGCTGAAGTTGCCGCACGTGGCGCAGTAGCCGACGTGTTCGCGCATCGCGCGGATCGCCTCGGCGAGCCGCAGCGCGTCTTCGCGCGGGGCGCGCAGCAGGTGGAGCGCCAGGCGCTGCGCGCTCTTCTGCCCGATGCTCGGCAGACGCGTCAGCTCCTCGATCAGGAGCTCGAGGTATTTCGAGCTGTACATGCGCGGGGGATCGCGGCCTAGAAAGGCATCTTGAAGCCGCCGGTGAGCTTGCCGAGCGCGTCGTTCATGTGCGTCTCGGAAGCTCGCTGCGCCTCGCCCACCGCGGTGATGATGAGGTCCTCGAGCAGTTCGACGTCGCCGTCCTTGATCGCTTCCTTGTCGATCTTCAGTTCCTTCAGCATCTGCTTGCCGTCGACGACCGCCTTCACCATGCCGCCGCCGCCGCTCGCGTCGAAGCGCTCGTCCTTCAGCTGCTCCTGCAGCTCCGACATCTGCTTCTGAACCTTCTGGGCATGTTTCACCATGTCCCCGAAACTCTTCATCATGCCGAGGGTCTCTCCTTGCGTGAGGGCCACTCGCGCCGGGTCGGCGGGGGTGGTTCCGGCTTGCGCGTCATGTCGACCGCTTCGCCGTCGAAGAACTGGATGGCCTTTTCGATCATCGGCTGCACGTCGGCATTGGTGCGGGCCGCGCGCTGCGCGATGGGCTGCGACGGCCGCACACAGCGCAACGCGATCGGGGCACCGAATACCTCGCGGATCATCGAGTGGACGATCTCGCGGTTGTCGCGCTCCTCGATCACCGTCGCGTGCAGATCATCGGCCTCGATCATGAGCCCGTCGTCGGAGATGCCGCGGAACTGGCTCTCTTCGAGGAACGCGCCCAGCATGCGCTTCGACTGATTGATGCGTCCCATCACCTCGCGCCACAGATCGGCTGCGCGTTCGTCGGTCGGAAGTGGCTGCGGGGGCACTTCGGTGGCGATCGGTGCCGCCGGCTCGTCGAGCACCGCGGCGGAGATTGCGAGCGCCGAAGCGACCGGTGGCGCAGAAGCGCGGGGAGCGGACGGAGCATCGGGCGCGATTGCAGCGCTCGGCGGTGTCGAAGGTCCCGCCGGCGTCGCGCGATATCCCTGCGCCGGCGCGAAGCGCGCCGCAGACGGCGGAATTGAAGCGACGGCCGGCGCCGCGAAGGACGTCGGCGCGGTCGCGCGCATCCCGCCCGACGGAGGCGTGCGTGAACCCGAAGCCGCGCTACCCGCGCGCGGCGCGGTCTCGCCCGGGTTCCCGCCGAGTCGGCGTTCGAGCGCTTCCAACCGGTCGAGGATCTCGGCCAGCGACTCGCCCGCTTCGAGAGTCGCCATCTGTAGAACGGCCGCTTCGAGATGCACCAGCGGCTGCGGACTGTCGCGCATCACCCACGGCGCCTCGGAGATGATCTTCAAGAGCCGCAACAGATCCGTCTCGGCCCAGCCCTCGCCCTGCGCGCGCATGCGCGCCAGTTCCTCGCCGCTCGCCGCGACCAGATCCGATCCCTGCGGGTCGACGCGCAGAATGAGGATCGCGCGCAGGTGCTCCGACAATCCTTCCGCGAGTTCGCGCGGATCGAGACCCTTGTCGAACGCCTGATGCAGCGCGCGCAGCGTCGACTGTGGATCGTGCTTCACGATGCCGTCGGCGATCTGGAAGAACGCCTCGCGATCCGGAATCCCCAGCACCCGGCGCACGAGTTCTTCGTTGACGTCCGCTTCGCCCGCCGAGATCACCTGATCGAGCGCGCTCACCGCATCGCGCATCGAGCCTTCGCTCTGGTGCGCGATCAGCATCGCCGCACCGTCGGTGAGGTCGAACGTCACGCCGTCGGCGTCCGTGCGCTCGCGCTTCTGGATCTCGAACAGCCGCTCGGCGACCTTGCGCATCGGCACGCGCGCGTAATCGTAACGCTGGCACCGCGAGCGGATCGTCTCGGGCAGCTTCTGCGGATCGGTGGTCGCGAAGATGAACACCAGGTGCGGCGGCGGCTCTTCGAGCGTCTTGAGCAGTGCGGCGAACGCATCGTTCGAAAGCTGGTGGACTTCGTCGATGATCACGACCCGGTACTTGCCGCCGGTCGGCGTGAAACGCACCTTCTCGCGCAGCGCCTGAACGTCCGCGATGCCGCGGTTGGACGCGCCGTCGATCTCCGAGACGTCGAGCGAAACACCCGCGGTGATCTCGGTGCACGAGGTGCAGGTATTGCACGGATCGGCGGATTTCTGTTCGCCCGAAGCGCGGCTCAAGCAGTTGAGCGACTTGGCGAGAATGCGCGCGCTCGTGGTCTTGCCGACCCCGCGCGCACCGGTGAACAGGTACGCGTGCGCCACGCGGCCGCTTTCGAGCGACCGCATCAGAACCGTGCTCACGTGGTCCTGCCCGACCATGTCGGCGAAGACCTGGGGCCGGTATTTGAGCGTCAGTGCTCGATGGGCCATGGGACTCAAAGGGCCAGGGTGATCAGCGGCACACCCGAGGGATTGCTTACCGCTGCTACCTTCCGGTCCTGACGGGGTTCACAAGTTCGGGTTGCGCTGGGCCTGGCCCATAAAAGGAATGGTGGAGATGAGCGGGCTCGAACCGCCGACCCCCTCGTTGCGAACGAGGTGCTCTCCCAGCTGAGCTACATCCCCACAAGGATGATGGTTGGACCGCGCGACCTGCTACGTCCGCGCAGCCACCGGGCGCGTGCATATTATCAGCGGAACCAAGGCCGTCAAGCAGACGCCCGCACCCCGATGAGTGCGCGCGCGTGCGCGTTGCAGCTTGCTGCGCAATGAAATGGCGGAGAGAGTGGGATTCGAACCCACGAGGCGTTATTAGCGCCTACACGATTTCCAATCGTGCTCCTTCAACCGCTCGGACACCTCTCCGCACGACTCTAATGTGTTGCCCTGGGAGTGCGCCGGGATTGCGGGCTGCACTGGGCCCCAATTCCTGCACGGGGCGTTCAGGGAAGGCAAAGAAGCCTTACCACGAGCCTTGCCCATGGGCAAACTTCGCTCAGCGCGCGCGGCTTCGTCTACAATCATCCCGCGCCCCATGCCGACGTGGCGTGCCCGTCGCCGCCACGACTGTTCGATCCTCAGGAGAATCCCGTGCCTTTGAAGACTCCTACGTCTCTCGCGCTGCGCTGCGCGCGCGGACTTCTGCTGTTGGCACTGGGCACGATGCCGGTATCGAGCGCCCTGGCTCAGACGAACGCTTCCGATCTGATGAAGCTGAACGAGTCGGCCTCGAACCCCGAGAGCGCCGCCGAGATGATTCCGAACCTGCGCTCGATGATCTTGAACGCGTCGGATTCGACCTACGCCGGGATGATGCGTCAGATGCTGATCCGCGCCCTCGTCAACAGCGGTGCGCCGAGCAAGGAGATCGCCGCGGCCGCCGACAGCGCGATCCCCTACCTCGGACCGCGCATGGAGCAGCGCATTCCGTTCTTCGCCGCGGTCGCCCAGGTGCTCGCCGATCGGGGCGGCGCCGCACCCCAGGCGCTCGTCTACGCCCGCCGCGCCGCGCGCGAAATGCCCGAGGACGCAGATCCCAACATGCGCGCGTTCGTGGTTCAGAATCTCGGCTTCGTGCATTGGAAGGGCGGCAACGCCGACAGCGCGATCGTGTACTTCGAGAGGGCGCTCCCGATCAGCGCCGACAGCATGCAAGTGTTGCGATTGCTCGGCGACGCGTACGTGAAGAAGAACCGTCACGACGACGCGATTGACGTCTACCTGCGATCGCTCGCCGTGTTCCCGGTGAAGGACACGACCGCGATGGCGTCGCTGCGCGCCGCGTATCAGAAGAAGCATCGTTCGCTCGCGGGGCTCGATGAGCAGCTGTCGGCCGCCCGCAAGGACTCGCGGAAGCGGGTCGCGCTCGACACGCGCAAGCACGACGGTACGGCGCCCACGTGGGTGCTCAACAGCATCGACGGCAAGCCGATCGATTCTGCGAGCCTCGCCGGAAAGATCGTCGTGATCGATTTCTGGGGATCGTGGTGCGGACCCTGCCGCATCGAGCTGCCGATCTTCGAAGCGCTCTATCAGCGCTACAAGGACCATCCCCAGGTGCGTTTCCTCGGCATCAACTGGGAGCGCGACAAAGCGCGACACGCCGAACTCGCCGGCACCTACATGAGGACGAACAAGTTCACGTTCCCGGTCGTGATCGACCCCGAGCAGAAGGCCTCGAACGGTTTCGGCATCCAGGCGTTCCCGACCGTGTTCGTGATCGATGCGAGCGGACGCATCCGTTATCGGAACGTCGGCGTCGCGGACGAGATCGAGCAGATTCTGGAAGCGCAGATTCAGTCGCTTCTGGAAGGCTGAGCTCCGGCTCAACTGTCCGCAAGGACAGTTGAGCCGGAAGGTTTGAAGACGCACGCTTCGGCACGAACTGTCCCTGAAGACAGTTGCCGCACTACTGCGTCGCGACCACCTTCGCGTTCGCCGTCCGCCCGCCGTGCGCGAGCCGCACGAAGTAGATCCCCGGCGTGAGCGTCGCGCCCAATCGCAGCGTGTGACTCCCCGCGCCGAGCCCCGCGAGATCCGCGCGCGCGTGCACGCGGCCCGCGATGTCGACCAGTACGAGATCGCCCGGGGCATCGCGATCGAGCGTGAATGCGACTTCGACGCCTTGCTCCACGCCCGACATCGCACGCGCAGCAAGCAATGCGAACCCGTCGGTCGAAGGGATCTCAAGCCACACCTCGCCGAGCGCGGTTCCCGGCTCGTCCGCCGGCCGCAGCGCATAGCCGTAACGACGCCCCGGACGCACATCGCGATCGTCGAACGCGAGCCGTCCGGTGCCATCGGCGCGCACGACGCCGCGAGGCTCCCACGCCGAGTTCGATTCGCGCCGCAGCACCGTCGCGCGATCGAGCGTTTCGCTGTGCCACACCACGCGCACCGCGCCCCCGTGGACCTGCGCCTCCGCGAGTGACACCAGCGTGGGCACGACACCATCGTAGTGCGCCTGCGCCGCCTCGGCGTGCGCCTGGATGTCTGCGACCTCGGCGCCACCGACCAGCGCGAACGCGACCGTGATCGAATCACCCGGAGCCACGGTCCCGAACGGACCGATCGCCAGCAGCTCGAGCGGATCACCCGTGCCCGGCTGCAGATCCGGCGCCGATAGGTCATGAATCGTCCCCGCGCTCAGAATCGCGTAGCGCTCGTGATCCTCATCGCGCAGGGCGCTCCCCGGCGCATAGTTCCACGCGGCGAGCGTGACCGACTGACCCGGATCCGGTGCCGTGAGCAGCTTCACACCCGCCCAGTGCGGCGTGATCTCGAACTGGCACCCGCCCGGAATCGGCGGCCCCGAGCAGCGATGCTCGCGCACCAGCCGCAAGGTCGGGTCGTATTCGACCAGCGCCTTGCGATACCAACTCCCGAGCGGACTACTGATGCTGGACGGCGGCCATGACGAGTACTCGTTCTTCGGTCCGCTGGCGAGTTCGGTGTAGAGCCCAACCCAAACATCGATGAGCGGAGACGTCCCAAGGTTTCGGATCACGTAGCGCGCGATGATGAAGTCCTCGTGCGCCGGCGTCGCCCACGAGAGGTTCTCCTGCCGCACGCCGACCGACAGCGGACGCGTGCCGGACTTGGCAGGCAGGTCGCTGTAGAGCCCGATCGCATCGAGATGACTCTTGGCGAGTGGGCTGTAGAACTGACTGGTCGGGAAAGCCGACCGCCGGATGACATCGCTGCCGTCGGGTGTGAACTCGGTGTCCGGGGACGGGTTCGTGCCCACGCTGCCGTCGACCGCCGCAGTCGAGACCCCGGTGAATGCTCCGGCATCGTCGACCGCGTACGCGCCGATCCACACGCCTCCGCGAACGAGATGCTCGTATCCGGTCCCGAGCGGGTATTCCATGGAGGCCGAGCGCGAGGCGAAGTTGTTGCCGACGAACCCGTAGTTCGTGACCGTGAGCCCCATGCGATTGATGTCCATGTTGCGCGAGATGTAAGCGATTGCGGCGGGGTCCGTGCGCGCGGAGGTCGCGAGAGCGCAGGCGGCGAGGGCTACGGCGAAAGCGTTGCGGAAACGGGCGGCCGGCATGGGGAACCTCGCGATTGGGGCGATTCGATGACGCGAGGCGATTGTAACGCGAGGGGTGCGGGGTGAGGCAGGGAAATGCGGGGGTTTACCGGTACCCGTCCCAGCGCTGGGGCAATCGTGGCGCGGGCGCGCGAGTGGCCGGCTGCGGCGGAATCACGCGGAAACACTGGCGGAGAGGGAGGGATTCGAACCCTCGAAGGGCTTGCGCCCTTAACGGTTTTCGAGTCCGGCTCACTGTCCGGCCTAACCTATTGAGTCTACTTCGGTTTCGTTTTCTATGGGTACGGCTTTGGGTACGTTTCGCCCCTGTCTTATTTTCAAGGAGCGTGTAGCTGATTTATCACCCCTAACGGGGACTTGGCTAATCTTGGCCACAAAAAGACAGCTAGTCATGTAGCGTTATTTTCACGACGGGGTGAACAGAAATTAACTCGTCCGCCCAACCGTTCCGACTCCCGCTGCACGAAGTCGTCGGACAGCTTGGCGTACCGCTGCGTCGTCACGACGGTTGAGTGACCCAAGATCATCTGCAACGCGGCCAGTGATCCACCGTCTTCGATCCATCGAACAGCAAATGTGTGTCTCAGAGCATGGACGTGGAACCCTTCGATACCCGTCACCTTCCGAAAGTACTGACTGACCGAGCAAGCGTGCTTCAACCTGATCAATTTCCCGACCCGGTTCTTCAACTCAGCCCGGATGTCTTCAGGTAGCGGAACCCGTCGAACCTTCCCTGACTTGGTTTGGTGGATGACCAGGACGCCGCCTTGCACATCGGAAGTGGACAACCTGGCCAGCTCACCCCACCGCAATCCTGTTGAGAGCAGGTAGCGGCAGATGAACCCGTAGGGCTCACGCAAGGCAACTACTTTGCTGATTTCGTCGTCCGAAAGTCGCTCCGGTGGCCGTTCTTGAATACGGGGCAGAAACTTTCGAGGGATCGGCGCTCGATCAATGAGTCCAGTCTCCTCGCACCAGCGGAAGAAACACCGACAGTCCGAGAGAACGTGGG
>JANLWX010000159.1:0-7913 GCA_031364845.1 Candidatus Eiseniibacteriota bacterium | reverse complement strand
CGCCGTCGATGTCGCCGTCGTAGGCATTGTGGACGATCGTCACCTCGACCGCTCCCACGCTCGGTCCGAGCGGCGACGCGAGCCGCCGCGCGGGCGATGCGTGACGCGCCCCGTTCTCGGTCCATGCGGCCCGGTACCAATACGCGACCCCGCGTTCGGCGGCCGGTACGAACCACGCGCGCGGATAGACCGTGAGGTTCTGGGGATCGGCGAGCGAGGAGTCGCCGGCCGCGGCGACCGAATCGATCGGAGCGAACGCGCCCGGGATGCCGTCCGAATCGGGCGCGCGCTCGAACACGAGATGCGCCGCACCGCGCTCGCGCTGGGTCCACAGCTGGGCACGAATGGAATCCCGGTCCGCGACCAGCACCAGCCGGCGCGCCTGTGTGATGCCGGGCTGCGTGAGTTCGAGCCGCGCGGCGTAGAGGTCGATCAGTCCGAAACCGATCGTCGATCTCCAGCGCGGATCGTGTCCCGGGGTTCCCGCAGGAGCGCCCGGCAGGTTGCGGCGCGCCGTCGAGCGCAGTAACGCGGCGATTCCCGCGGGATCCAGCGCCGGATGATCGGCCTTGAGCAGTGCCGCCGCGCCGCTCACGAACGCGACCGACATGCTAGTGCCGCTGCGGCGCACGTATCGATCGCCATTGCCGGAAGGATCGCCATCGGCCGACAGCACTCCAACACCCGGAGCCAGCACGTCGGGCTTCATCTCATCGGCGCTCCCGTCATCGCTATCCGCGTGCCGGGGTCCCGAGTTGTTGAACAAAGGGTACTGATCGTCCGCGGCCGATCCCGAACGCTGCGTGTCGTACGCGCCGACCGCGATCACGCGGTCGCCGGCGGCAGGCGAGGGCACGTGTGCGCTCTCGCCTTCGTTGCCCATCGCCGCGACCACCACGACACCGAGTTCGGCGGCGCGGTTCGCGAGGCGCGAGGCCAGATCCTGCCCGTCGCTCGCATCGAGACTCGAGAGCGACAGGTTGATCACGTCGATTCCCACGTAGGCCGGTCCCGCACTCCAATCGCGCTGGCAGTTGCTGATGCACCAGTCGAGTGCCTCGGCGAGGCCGGTGCCGTTGCCGAGGTCGCTCAGGACTTTGACGTCGACGAACCGTGCCTGCGGCGCTACACCCGCCGCGAACGCCGTCGTGCCTCCGCTGCCGAGCGCGATGCCCGCGACGTGCGTCGCGTGGGCGCCGGTCGCGAGCCCGCCGTGGTCGGCGGGATTGGCGCTGCCCGCGCGCGGCGTGTCGATCGAGGAGTCGGCGTGCGTGAACTCGGCGCCGCCGATGAAGCGTCCGGCGAGCGATTCGTGTCCCGGATATCCGCCATCGGCCGCGTCGTTGATGCCCGTGTCGAGGAACGCGATCACACTGCCTGCGCCGCCGCCACCTCCGGTCGACTGCCACGTCGGGAACACGCGCTCGGTGTCGTCGCGCACGCCGCTCGATGCGGCACCGTCCACCACCACCGGATAGAGCACCGGCAACGCTTCGACACGTTCCACACCCGGCAGCGCGGCGGCCGCCGCGACCTGCACGAACGTCGCCACACTGCGCAGCGCCGGAACCGCCTGGATGCGGTGCAGCACCGGCATGCCGATCGCGGCGAGTGCCGCGATGTCTGCTTCGTCGGGCGGCGAGTCGTAGACCACGTAGACGCCGTAGATCAGGTCGAGACCGAGGCGTGTGACCTGGAAACGCTGGCGTGCGAGTGAGTCGGCGTTTTCGAACGAAGCCGTGATCCCGAGCAGATTCACCGACTCGATGCGGTCATCGATGCGGTCGCCGTCCTGGTCCCAGATGAACGGATCGGCCGCGGCCACGGCCGCGAAGGCCAGGATGCCGAGCAGTGCCGCGGCGATACCGCAGAGGCGGGCATGAATGTCGGCGATCGGACGGCTCGGGTCGGCAGCGGTTCCACGGACCCGGACATGGGCGGTCTGCAAGCGATGGGAATTCATGAGGACCATCCTGACGACGGGCGCTTGAGCGAGGCTTGAGCGACTGCGACAACCGGCTGCGGCGCAATGCGTTCTGAAGAAACAGCGATTCCAGCCTCGGCCGTGGAGTCGCCGGGGATCGAACCCAGCAGCCGCCGAACGGCTTCCTCGGTCTCAGGCAGCGGATCCGAATCGAGCTCCGTGCGCAGCAACGTGCGCAGGCGCTCGTACTCGACGACTGCCGCTCGCCGGTTGCCAAGTTGAAGCAGGCATTCGATGACCGGGACGCGGGTGGACTCGCGGAAGGGGTCGATCTCCGCCGCGCGACGGAACGCAGCGAGCGCGGGCTCGATGTCGCCAGCCGCGAGGCGCAGGCGTCCGAGGTCGAGCAGCATGCGCTCGATGCGGTCGCGCATGCCGACCTGGATCTCGTCCGCCCAGTCGCCGTACCACCCTTCGAGCACCGGCCGCTCGGCGAGCGCGGCGGCGCGCTCGAGCGTATCGCGGTGTTCGGCGTTGGAGCGCGCGCGGCGCGCCTGCTCGAGCGCGGTTTCCAGCTCCCACAGGTCGGTCGTGAAGGGAAACGCGGGGTTCAATCGGTAGTGATCGGAGTCGCGCAGCAGCGGCGGCTCGGCGAGTCGCGGCAGCACGCTGCGGATGTAAGACAGTGTCGGATGGAAGTTCCGCCGGCCCGCCGCCGCCTGCCGGCCCGGCCAGAAGAGTTCGAGCAACTCGTCACGGCTGGTGCCGCGCGGACGGAACGCGAGATAGACGAGCAGCTGGAACGCGCGCTGCGTGCGCCAGGCGGAGGCCGGGAGTGCGGTGCCGTCGATCTCGAGGCGCGGCGATCCGAACACGATCAGGCGCACGCCACTTCCATGTTCGGCGGCGGGACGGCTGCGGATGCGCTCGCCGATGTTGCGCAGCGCCGTGCGCGCCGCGGGCTGCAGCGCGCGGCGCGTGCGCGCGAGCTCGGGCACGCGCGTGAGTGCCGCCTTGCCGCCGATCTCGCCGAGCACCGCGAGCGCGGCTTCGCCAATCGCGACCGGGCTCGATTCGATCAGGTCGAGCAGCGGCTCCTCGATTCCGCTGCCGGCTTCGACCAGTGCTGCCACACACGTGTCGATCTCGATGCCGTTCGCGACCGCGTGCAGCAACGCCTGTGGTTCCTCGCGCGCCTGAACCGCCAGAAATTGCGCATAGCCGCGTTCGCGCACCAGCTCGAGCGCGGTGACGAGATGCGCGGCGGCATCGGGCTCGCCGAGCGCCAGCTGCGATTCGCCGAGCCAGTAGTGCACACGCATTCGCTGGTCGTCGTTCTCGCCGGCATCGGCGGCCGGCAATACCTGGAGCAGCAGGTCGCGCGCGACGTGCGCGCGGCCCGCGCGCAATTCGCACCACGCGAGCAGCGCGCGATAGCCGGTGAGCCGCGGCGCGTCCGGGCGCTCGGCGACGTGATCGATCGCGCGCGACAGCAGTGCCGCGGCGCGGCGATACTGGCCGCGCGCGAGGAAGATGCGCGCGCGCAAGGCGAGCAGATCGGCGGTGATCACGTCCATGCGCAACTCCGCGTGGAGTTCCTCCGCGCGCTTGAGCGTGGCGAGGGCCGCGTCGAGATCGCCGCTCGCGGTCAAGGCGGCGGCGAGCGCGGTGAGGCAGGTGGTTTCCTGCGGGCGGTTGGAGAACCGCTGTGCGGCGGCCAGACCTTCTTCGGCGGCGCGGCGCGCTTCGGCCACTTCGCCGAGCTCGACCAGCAGTGACGCGAGGTTGGACAGATAGAGCGGCGCGCGCGGCGACGAGGTGCCGCGCACGTGGGCGAGCGCGGCGCGGAATTCTTGCGAGGCCTCGCGGTAGCGCCCCTGCGCGGCGTAGGCGATCGCGAGATTGTGCACGGTCGGAACCATCAGGTCGTGATCCGACGCCGTGGTGCCGGTGGGGGATCCGATCAACTCGCGCACCTGATCGAGGATCGCAACCGCGGCCTGGTACTGGCCGAGATAGTAATGAGCTGCGGCCTTCATCTGCAGCAACCGCACACGCACGTCGATGCCGAGGCCGCGCGAGGAGTGAAGTCCGCGCTCCGCCATGCCCAGCACCTGCTCGTGGTGGCCGCGCAGGTTGAGCACCTTGCCGAGGCCGAGGAGGGCGCGACATTCCAGCTCGCGGGCGCCGCGGGCGCGCGTCGTGCCGAGCAGATGTTCGTAGTCGCGCGCGGCATCGTCCCAGCGTCCGGTTGCCTGGTAAGCGTCGGCACGTGCCATGAGCAGTTCGGGATCGTCGCACACGAGTGACGCCGGGAGATCAGCGACGTACTGGAGCAATGCCGCGGCACGGCCTTCGCGAAGCAGCATGGGTGCGATCTCGCGCACCAGTGCCACCACGTCCTCGTTGTTCCCGGACAGGATCGCGTGGCGCAACGCGCGCTCCGGCTCTCCGCGATGACGCAGCGCGCGTGATGTTTCGGCCTGCAGCGCCCGCCATGCGTCCGGCCCGTCGCGCGCTTCGATCTGTTCATGCACGAAGCGCCGCACCAGATCGTGGAACTCGAACGTCGATTGGGTGCCGGTGCCGAAACTTCGCATCAGGCCGCGCTGCACCAGCGACTCGAGCCGGGTCCGGACATCGCGCGCCCCGGTCAGCGTCTGTGCAAGTTCCACATCGATGCGCGTGAGCGCCGAAGTGCGCTCGAGCAGTCGGCGCGTGGTTGCGTCGAGATGGTGATAAACCTCGGCCGATAGATACGAATGGAGTCCGAGCGGCGAGGCGCGCAACTCCTGAATGACATCGCATAGCGCCACGCCCGGCGTGCGGTCCAGGGCCTCGTGCACGAGATGAACTGCGGTCGGCCACCCGAGTGTGGCTTCCTCGAGCGCGGCCGCTTCGTCGTCTGCGAGCGGACGGCGGTAGACGTCGCGGAACAACACGCGCAACTCCTCGAGGCTGAACCGAAGATGACTCGAATGCAGCTCGAACACGTCGCCGCGCGCGCGCAGGCGCTCGAGCGGGAGCGGGGGCATGCTGCGCGTTCCGATCCACAACCGAACGCCGTCGGGCAGGTGGCGCAGAATCGCGCTCACCATCGCGATCACGCCGGGATCGTCCTGGACCTCGTGGAAATCGTCGAGCACCAGATGGTGGCGCGGGCCCTTGAGGGTCGCGAGCGCGTTCGCGAACACTCCGCCCAGCATTTCGGCCGATCGGACGCCGGGTTTCGCTTCGGCGAGGGCGCGTTCGAAGTCCTTGCCGAACCGCGGCGCATCGTGCCGGAACGCATGCAGCAGGTAGCGGCCGAACACCACGGGATCCGCGTCGGAAGCCATGAGCGAGTACCAGACCACCGGCCGATGCAGCGCGCGCGCGGCTGCGGCGAGCAGTGTCGTCTTGCCATAACCGGCGTCAGCGACGACGAGGGCGAGAGGTGCCGCCGCGTGTTCGACCAGTGCCCGCGCGAGGCGCGGTCGGTCCAGCACCTGGTCCCCGAGATTGGGCCGGGCGAGTTTCGAGGTGAGCAGCGGTTGCTCTCTGGGTGCGGCTGACCGTCGGCTGGGCATTCCTGGTCTCGAATGGCGGCACCGTGGGCACCGCGCTTCGCCTGCGCGGCACGGAATCGGCTTGAGGATAACATCGCGCCGGAGTGCGAGTAACGGCAGGTTTCACATCCGCGCGGCCCGGGCTCTCTCGAGCGCCGCGCCATCCGTGCGCTGGACCCCGGGCTCGCATCGATCCAAGAACTGGGTGATTGAGCCCATGAGCACTATTTCGCGTGCACGGGGCCCACAATTCAGCGAAAATCGAGCGCTGCCTTCGCCACGCGGCCGATACCCCGGAGTACCATGCACTGGTTGGCACACGTGATCCCAGGTAGTTCTCCAGCACGCGCCTGCTCTCGCATCGCAGTGGGCGTGCTGCTCCTCGTGCCGTGCGCGATCCCGGCTTCGGCGGCGGGCACATTCTATGTCGACGGATCGAGCGAGACCTGCTCGGCGAGTGCCCCCGGCACCGAAGCAAACCCCTTCTGTACGATCAACGCGGCCTTGAACGCGGTCGGCGGTCCCGGCACCACGATCTACGTCAAGGCCGGAGTCTATCGCGAACAGGTCACCGTTCCCGTTTCAGGGGCCGCGGGCAGTCCGCTGATCCTGGAGGCCCTCGGCACGGTGGTGGTCGACGGGGCCAACGATTACTCGGGCGCCGAGAAGTGGGTGCAGAACTCGAACACGGTCTGGTACGTGAGCGGCGTGGCGACGCCACCGCTTCATGTGTTCAAGAACGGTGTGCGGCTGGCGGTGGGAAGCGGTGACTACAAGAAGATCGCGGCCAACTCGTACCGCTACGAGCCGAACAAGGGGCGTCTCCATGTGAACGCCGGCGGGGGCAACCCCGGCCTGCATCAGATTCTCGCGGGCGCGCGCAACAGCGGCTTCATCGTCACCGGGCGCTCGTGGGTCGAGATCCGTGACTTCACGGTCACGCGCGCACAGCAACGGGGCGTGATCGTTCAGGGTGGATCGTCGAACATCACCCTGCGCGGCAACACGGTGAACCTGTGTCTCGGGTACGGCGTTCAGGTCGACGGCGGCTCGGGCCATGTCGTAGCCGCGAACACGGTGAGCGACCACGGCGATCACGGGATCGTAGTGAGCGGTGGTGCGACCTCGTGCCGGATCGAAGACAACGAGTGTTTCCGGAACGTCTACGTTTCGTCGCGGCGCGCGAACGGAATCCACTGCACGGCTTCCACGTCGAATCGCTTCGAGCGCAACCGCGTTCACGACAATCAGGACTCAGGCGTCCAGTTCCAGAGCGGTGCCAACAACAACCTCTCGATCCAGAATATCTCGTGGAGCAATGGCGACCACGGATTCCATGATTCGAACTCGACCGGGAACGCCCATCTTGGCGATGTCGCGTCGGCGAATGTTCAGGACGGATTCTCCATCGATGGGAATTCCACGTTCTCCCGGATCGTCAACTGCATCGCGGTCGACAACGGTACTGCGACCAGTCGCTTCGATCTGCGGATCGACTCGGCATCGATCCCGGGTTTCGTCTCCGACGACAATCTGTTCTGGAACGCGGCCGGCCACAGCCCGGTGAGCTACGGCGGTAGCACATACGCCTCGCTCGCGGCGTACACGGCGGCGTCTGGCAAGGACACCCGATCGATCCAGGACGATCCGCGCTTCGTGAATTCGCCGGGCGGCGACTTTCAGCTCCTTGCGGGCTCGCGCGCCATCGACTCCGCGAATTCCGGCACCGCCAACTGGCCTTCGACCGACGCCGTCGGCCACCCGCGCTTCGACGATCCCGCCACCCCCAACACCGGCATGGGTCCAGTGCTTCATGCCGATCGTGGCGCGCGCGAGTATGTCGCCTCCGGCACCGCTCCGCTCGCCCTGCTCACGGTCACTCCGTCTTCGGGCTTCGCTCCACTCGCGGTCACGGCGAACGCATCCGGGTCGTACGATGCCGACGCCGCGATCGCTTCCTATCGCTTCGAGTTCGGTGACGGGGCGGTCGCCGGACCGCAACCGGGAGCGAGCGCCAGCCACACCTACGCCGCTGCGGGCACCTACACCGCGCGTGTCACCGTGGTGTCGACCGACGGCGGCTCGGCGATGGCGAGCCGCACGGTCGAGGTGAGCGGTACCAATCAGGCACCCAACGGAACGATCGATACTCCTTCCGCGAACGTTTCGATCCAGGCCGGCCAGAGCGTGTCGTTCACGGGCAGCGGCAACGATCCCGACTCTGATGTACCGCTCGCCTTCGCATGGAACTTCGGTGGCGGGGCCCCGAACCAGACGGCCGAGGATCCGGGCAGCGTGACGTTCGCCGCGGCCGGCACGTTCACCGTGACCTTCACGGTGACCGATGCGCGCGGTGTATCCGATCCCACCCCGGCATCGCGCGTGATCACGGTCAACGGTTCGGGGACCGGCACCGCGGACGGGGTGCACTGGACGATCAC
>JANLWX010000007.1:0-151394 GCA_031364845.1 Candidatus Eiseniibacteriota bacterium | reverse complement strand
CCGAAGCTTCGGTCGCCGGCACGCGCTGCACGCGATGCACGCCGCTTTCGAACTTCATGCGCTTGTAGACATCTTCGCCGGTCAGCAGAAACGTGATGTCTTTGAGGCCACCGGAATCGGACGGGCTCGTGTTCATCAGCTCCTGCTTCCAGCCCATGCGCTCGGCGAACTTGGTGTACATGCGGTAGAGGTTGGCCGCGAACAGCGATGCCTCCTCGCCGCCTACGCCGCCGCGAATTTCGACGATCACGTTCTTGTCGTCGTCGGGATCGCGCGGCAGCAGCAACCGGCGCAGTTCGGCTTCGAGTGCCGCGAGTTGCTCGCGCAGCGCCGGCAACTCGGCGCCCGCGAGTTCGGCCAGTTCGGGATCACCCGAGGCGATCGCGGCCTCGTCATCGAGCACGGTGCGTTCGGTGCGCCGGTAGTCGGCGAGCGTGCGGATGGTTTCTTCCAGCCGCGAGCGCTCGCGCGACAGATCGCGCATGCGCTTGAGGTCGCTCGCGACCTGCGGATCCGACAGTTGGGCGGTCAGCTCGTCGTAGCGCGCTGCGATGGTCTTGAGTGCTTCCCACATGGTCGGGCCGCCGGGTGGAGTGTGTCGGTTCGGGTCCGCAGAGTTGCGCGGCTTGGGCGTTGGTGTCGCGTGAAGCGCGTTGCGACGGCTACTGCACGAACGCCACGTCCGCGCGCACCTGGTCACCGGCCTGCTCGAGCGCCACGACCGTCGCATCGACGCGCACCTTCTCGAGCGCCGCGATCGCGACCTCGCACATCTCGAGATCGGGTTCGCGCGTGGTCAGCCGCTGGAACTGCATGCCGGGCCACGTCAGCACTTTCACGAGCGGACGGTCGGCGTACTTGCCGGAGATGCGGATGAATTCGAATGCCACGCCCGCGATCAGCGGCATGCACGCGATGCGCAGCAGGTGATCGCCGATGCCGCGCGGCTTACCGATGAACGTGAACACCACGATGCTCACCACCACGACCAGGAACAGGAACGACGTGCCACAGCGCGGATGGAAGCGGCTGAAGCTCTGCACACTTTCGGGCGTGAGCGGCGCGCGGCGCTCGAGCGCATGGATCGCCTTGTGCTCGGCACCGTGGTAGCCCAGCACGCGCGCCATTTCCTTCCACTGGCTGATGAGCAGCAGATAGAGCACGAACGCGATCAGGCGGAACAGGCCGTCGACCAGGCCGAAGCCGATGCGGTCGTGGAACCCGAGCCAGCCCGTGAGCTTGGCGGGCAGCACGACGAACATCAGGAGCCCGAGCCCGAACGAGATCACGAGCGTGAGCATCTGAGCCGCGAGTCCCAGGCCGCCTTCGCCGGACTTCGCGGTCGTGTCAGTCGCCGCGGCGGCGCCGGCTTCGCCCGCGACCGGAGTCTCTTTCACCGCTTCGTCCGCGCTGAAGTTGAGTGCGGTGATGCCGAGATAGAGGGTCTCGAACAGCGAGACCGCCCCGCGGATCACGGGCAGGCCAAGCACCTTCACGCGGCGCGTGATCGACTCGAACGGCTTCTCGAGCATTCCGAGCGATCCGTCGGCACGGCGCACCGCGACCGCGATGAGCGTCGGTGAACGCATCATCACGCCCTCGATCACGGCCTGTCCGCCCACCGGCAGAAACGGCATGGAACCCTCCACGTGAAACGGCCTCCCATGGGGGACGTCTAAGTCCCGGCCGGGAGGCCGTCGTTCAGAAGCGCTCGCTAGGACTTCGCGTCGGCAGTCTCAGCCTTTGCGGCGGCGGCAGCGGCGGCGGCAGCAACCGCAGCCTTTTCGATCCCGCCTTCGGTATTCTCGTACCGCTTGCGGAAGCGCTCGACACGGCCGGCCTTGTCGACCAGGCGCTGCTTGCCCGTGAAGAACGGGTGGCAGTTGTTGCAGATGTCGAGATGGACCTTGCCGTCAGCGGTCGCAGGCTTGATCGTGGTGCGCGTGGACCACTCGTGGTTGCAGCCGTAACAGTGGAAGACACGCAATTCGTAGATGGGATGGATTCCAGCCTTCATCGGAAGTTCCTTTCTGCGCCGTCGAATGCCACGGGAACTGTCCGGTGGCCCGAAGCGGAGACGCGAGCCCAGGGGCCGGCACATCCGGCAGAGGACCCGCTGTCGAAGCGGCGACGGAGTATGCCACAGGGCGCAAGTGGGGGCCAAACCGGGGCATGAACGGGCGCCGGCGTCGCTTCACGGTTGCCCCGTCCCCCGGGGCGACCGGGCTATTCGAGCCGGAGCAGCTTGAGGCTCGCCCCCTGCGTTCCCGCATGGGCCCGCGCGAAGTAGATCCCTGCGGTCAGCGCCCGGCCCCGGTCGTCGCGGCCATCCCAGTTCAGCCGCGCAACCCCGGCTGCGAGCGGGCCGCGGTGCACGCGTCGGACGAGACGCCCGGCGAGGTCGTAGACACCGAGTTCGGCATCGCCCGGCTCGGCGAGCGTGAGGGTGAGTGCCACGCCACTCCGGGATGGATTGGGGGCGGCACTCAAAGACAGCCCGGGCGGGATCGCGACCGGCGCTTCGACCGCAACGGTCTGATCGGTGACGGCTGCGAATTTGGGACGCGCCTCTCCGAGCACCTTGGCGAAGGATCCGCCGAAGTAGATCAGCCCCCCGGCCGACGCGACGGCCGTGACCTGGCCGTTGGGGGTCGGATTCCACGCGGTGGCGAGCCCGGTTCCCAGATCGATCTCGGCGAGGCTGCTTCGGGTCGCGCCGCCGATCGTAGAGAAGAATCCGCCCGCCACGATGCCCGTGCTCTTGAAGGCAAGCGCGGTGACGCTCCCAGCCGCATCGGGATTCCAGCTGGTCGCCGCACCCGCGGGGGTGAGAGCTGCGATCTGACGGCGCGGCTGACCACCGATGTTCAGGAATTCGCCGCCGGCATAGATGGTCGTCGCCGCCCCGGTGATGTTGCTGGTTCTCACCGCGAGCGAGCGAACCGGATAATCGGCGCTGGGGTTGAAGGTGGTCGCGGCACCGGTTTCGCCGTCGAGTGCCGCGATCTGGAATCGGGGTTGTCCTCCGATCGCGAAGAACTCACCGGCTGCATAGACGGTGACGAGGTTCGGGAACGTGATCCGCTGCGTGGTCGCGAGAGCGCTGACGACGCCATCGGCATTCGCGTTGAAGTTCGTGGGTGCTCCGGTCACGGCGTCGAGCCCGGCGATGTTGTTCCGAAATGCGTTTGGTCCGCCGATGATCGAGAACCGTCCGCCGGCATAGACGACCCCCGCGCGCACAGCGATCGCGTTGACTTCGGCGAACGGCCGCGGCGGGTCGACTGCGCCCCCATCCCACGCGGTCGCGGCTCCGGTGATCGTGTCGAGGGCCGCGATGCTGTATCGAGCCTGTCCGCCGATGTTGCTGAAGACGCCGCCCACGAACAACGTGCTCCCGAAGAATGCCAGGGCGCGCACGTCTCCATTAGCGTTGGGATTCCATGCGGTCACGGCACCGCTCGCGGCGTCCAGGGCGGCGATTCGATTGCGCGGCTGCCCGCCGATGGCATTGAAGGAGCCTCCGACGTGAACCGTGCCGGTGCCGAGTGCGAGCGAGGTGACGGCCTCGTCCGGCGACGGATCCCACGCGGTGGCCGCACCCGCCGGAGTCAGGGCCGCGAGATGATGCCGCGGCTGGCCGGCGACATTCTGGAAATCGCCGCCCACATAGATTGTCGTCGCCTCACCGGTGACGTTGCTGGCGCGGACCGCGATCGCGTTGACGGCATCGTCGGCGTTGGGATTCCAGGCGGTGGCGGCACCGGTCACGCCGTCGAGCGCGGCGAGATAATTGCGCGCCTGACCCCCGATGTTCGCGAAGTATCCGCCCGCGAACACCGTGATCGTTCCGGGCGGCACGAGGCGCTGGGTCGTGCGCAGGGCGAATACGGGCTGATCGGCGCCGGGATTCCATGAACCCAAGGCACCGCTCGTGAGATCGACGGCCGCGAGATAGCTCCGTGGCTGGCCACCGAATTCGGTGAAATAGCCGCCCGCATACAAGGTGTTCCCCCGGAAGGCCATGGTCGTGACCACGTTGTTCGCAATGGGGTTCCACGAGGTCGGCACCCCGGTGGCGATGCCAAGTGCCGCGATGCAGCCGCGCGCCTGACCGCCGATGATGGAGTAGTTGCCGCCCACGAGGAGGTTGGCGCCGTTCACGACCATCGAATACACGGTGCCGTTGCTCCCGGGATTCCAGCCGGTCGCGCCGCCTGCGCCCGCATCGACCGCGCCGATGTAGGCGCGCGGCTGGCCACCGAGCGTGCTGAACTCGCCGCCGACGAACACGGCGCCGTCATAGGCGAGGGAGCGGACCACGCCGTTGGCGCCCGGATTCCACGAGGTCAGATTGCCCGATGCGTCGACGTGCGCGAGGTTGTTGCGGGTCACGCCTCGCACCGACGTGAATCCGCCGCCCAGGAACCATCCTCCGCTGCCATCGCCGACCGCGGCGAGCACCTGCCCGTTGACGCGCCCGTACACTTCGATCGGCGCACCGGTGGTGCCATCGAGAAGCGCTGCACCCCCGACCATCGGCGAAACCCGGGTGAACGAGCCTCCGATGTAGATCCTGCCGGCGGAGGTCGTGATCGCGTCCACTCTCCCATCGGTCGTCCACAGGTCGCGATCGAGCAACTGGGCGTTGGCGGTCAGCGGGAAGGCGAGCGCCATGAGCACGATGAACCGGACGGGCGCCGCCGCCAGAGGGAATCCGATTAGCCTGAGCCGCTCGATGCGAGATCTGATGGACAGCGGGGACGCGGCATCGGCAATGGGCATCGAACCTCCTGCGGGGCGAACGTCGGGGCGAGAAGGACGTGAGCATAGGGCAAATCAGGGATTCCAACCTTTCGGCCGCGCTTGCGGTCCAATGAGTGACCGGATCGCGGATCCAGTCACCGACCCGACCGAGGCCCCGCTTGCCCCTGCGCTCCCATCCCACCGAAACCGCGGATCAAATCCTCGATGCCGCCGACCGGCTGATCATCCGGCATGGCTATCGGCGCATGACGGTTGAGGATCTGGCGCGCGAGGCGGGGATCGGCAAGGGCACCGTCTACCTTTCGTTCGAGAGCAAGGAGAGCGTGGCGCTCGCGTGCATCGACCGGATGGTCGAGCGGCTGCTCGAGCGCCTGCGCGCGATCGCGTCGGCCACCGATCAACCCGCCGGCCGCGTGCGCGCGATGCTGATCACGCGCGTGCTCCACCGCTTCGACTACGCTCAGCCCCACTCGACCAGCATCGATGAGCTGCTCGCCACGCTGAGGCCGCGGCTGCTCGAGCGGCGCGCAGGCTATTTCAGAGCGGAGGCCGGCGTGATCGCAGGAGTGATCGCCGAAGCGCGGCGCGCCGGACTCATGAACGCCGAAGATCCGCACGAGACTGCCTATTCGCTGGTGATCGCCACCAACGCTTTGTTGCCGTACAGCCTCGGAGTCCACGAACTCGGCCAGCGCGCCGAGATCGAACGTCGTGCCGGATCGATCGCCGATCTTCTGCTGCGCGGACTCGAAATCCCACGAATCCTTGCCCGTTCCCGACCGCGACGAACCCGATGAGGAGTGTTCCGATGAGACCGTCCGTGCACCACGTGATGCCCGCTGCGTTTGTCATGGCGTTGATGCTGTCCATTGCGGGGCTGCCGCCAGTCGCGCATGCACAGTTCGGTGCGCCTGCCGCCAACCAAGCGGACATGCCGGTCGATGCGCGCATGCGGACGCTCACGATCGACAGCCTGGCCGCGGCACTCGAAGGGCGCTACGTATTCCCGGATGTCGGCAAGCGCACCGCGCAGGCGCTACGCGCCAAGGTGCGCAAGGGCGGTTACGACGGCGTGAACACCTCGATGGCGTTTGCGGAATCGCTGACGGCGGATCTGCACGCGATCGGCAAGGACGGGCACTTCCGGGTTCTCTACTACGAGCGGTCGCTGCCGGTCGCCTCGTTCACGGATGAAGGTCCCTCCGATGACGAACGTCTCCGCGCCGCCGACCAGTCGCGCTATCGCAACTATGGCTTCGAGCGCATCCAGCGTCTCGCCGGCAACGTCGGCTATCTCGACCTGCGCATGTTCGACGACACGCCCGAAGGCGGCGCGGTCGCGATGGCAGCGATGACGCTGCTCAACAACACCGACGCCCTGATCGTCGACCTCCGGCGCAACGGTGGGGGCAGTCCCAACATGATCACGCTGCTCTTGAGCTGGCTGTTCCCCGCCGGCGAGCGCGTGCACGTGAACGATTTCTACATGCGCGACGGCGACCGCACCGAGCAATTCTGGACGCTGACCACGCTGCCGATCCCGCGCTACGCGGGCAAGGAAGTCTACGTGCTCACGAGCTCGCGAACGGGCTCGGCCGCGGAGGAATTCGCGTACGACATCAAGAACCTCAAGCGCGGCACGCTGATCGGTGAGACCAGCGCCGGCGGCGCCAATCCCGGCGGACTCGTGCGTCTCAACGAGCACTTCGCCGCGTTCATCTCGGACGGCCGCGCCATCAGTCCGATCACGAAGACCAACTGGGAAGGCGTCGGTGTTGCGCCCGACGTGAAGGTGAGTGCCGACGAAGCATTCAAGACCGCGCACGTCAGTTCGATCGAGAAGCTGCTCGATCAGGCCAAGGACGCGGAGCGGCGCTCGTTGCTGCAGAGGGCACTGCAGTCCGCGAAGGATGCCCCGGTCGAGCCGTTGGATCTGGGAGGCGGCACGCCGCGGAGAGTGCGGATCGCGGGTTGAGGCCTATGGCGGACGGCGTCTAGCCGCGAAGGGGCACGCCGCTGTCTGTTCGCCATCGCGAACGCCAACGCTGGAACGCAATCAGGACGGCACCGAGAGCGGCTCCCAGGGGAACTCCGACGAACCAGAAGAACGCAAATGAGAATTGAACGGCAGCGGCAACCAGCCCGCCTTCAGGGCTTGGTTCGTGTCGCGATATCTCAGTAACCAATTTCCAAGTCGGGATGGCAAGAATCAGTGCGGAGCTTGTCGCACCTGCCACAGCTCCGCGAAGGACGCTCCGTGAGTTCCTACGGGCCACTTGGACCCACCAGACAAACGAGGCGCAGACCAGCGCAATGATCGGGAGTGTCGCCCATCCATCGATCAGGAACCCGTCGAGAGAGCCGGTCATGGCCCAGCCGTACAACTCCAAGCTGAGAATTGGCACCGCGAACAGCACGGCGATGAGCCACGTCCCGCCGACAAACTGACGCATGTTCACCTGTCCTTCCGCCACTCATGAACGCTACCGCGAACACGGCGCCGAGGTAGATCACTGCGAAGACACACGCGCGCGAGGGCAGGGCGAACTTGCAAGCGGGTCGAGGCGATTGACTCCTAAGGCGTACGTCGCGGCGTGTGCACATCACGCAATGAAAAGCGCCGACTAAGGCAGTTCGAACTTCACGTCGACTACGGTCCAAGCGGCCACCGGAAGACCATTCGCTCGCGCGGGTTTGAAGCGCCACTTTTCGACGGAGCTTATTGCGGCTGCCTCCAGCATGGGGACGGTTCTCCCGGGAACGACCTTTATGTCGTAGATCAATCCATTCTTGCAGATCAGGACCCGCATTTGAATCGTTCCGGTGACACGCGCCTCTCTTGCGAGTTCAGGATACTGCGGCTCGACCCGAGACAGGACGACCGGAGCCTCATCGAACCCCACTGCGTCGGTGAAGGCGGGCAGCGCGTCCTGTCCGCTCCCGCAGCAATCGCGGGGATCAGGAGCGCCGGCAAGCAACGTGATCGAAGCGGTACGGCCACCAGGCTCCGCGTGCAGCGTCAAAGTTCGCGGGGCGCCGGCATAAGCGAAAGGTGCCTCGTAGAAACCGCTCGATGAGACAATTCCATCTCCGGCGTCATCGACCCGCCAGTGCGTGTATTCGCTCGCACCCGTCGCGGTAAATTGCTGTGACTTTCCCAGCGCAAGTTCGACGCTCGCGGGATCGATTCCGCGCGGCAAAGGAACCACGGTGGGTTCGCCATGAGCGCACGAGAGGATGCCGATCAGCGCGAGCGCGCCACCTCCGACGCGAGCAGATCGGACCTTCGTTCGGTCTTTCAAGCGAGCCACGGATCGATCGCCCGTCACAGGTCCCACTCCCCAGCCCTCAGCCTCGGCAGCAGCGGGTGGAAGATCCGATACGTCGCGCCCCACAGCTGGTGCTCGCCGATCCGATAGAACGAGATCTTGTGGGCCCGCGGCCAGCCGGCGAGCTGCCACTCTTCGGTCGCGTGGGACTCGGGTCCGAACGCGGCGAGCGGCGGCTCCAGCACTTCGGCTACTTCGTCGGCGGCGACGATCCAGGTCTTCGGACGTTCGACTCGCGCGAGGAACGGATGGATGCGAAAGCCGGTCGAGCGCGTCTCGAAGGGCTCGAGCTCGGCCAGCACTTGGACCGCGTCGCTCGGAAGTCCGACTTCTTCGTGGACTTCGCGCAGCACGGTCTCGAGCAGCGTCTCGCCGGGATCGCGCTTGCCGCCGGGGAACGCGAGCTGGCCGCCGTGGGCACCGCCTTCGCCGCGCCGGATGAGTACCAGGCGCAGTTCGTCTTCGGCGTCGCGGTAGAGCGGCACGAGCACCGCCGCGTCGCGCAGCGGGCGCTCGGTATTCAGGATGAATTCGGGTGCAGTCAGCGTCGAACTCCCGGGGGCATGGTGGATCAAAGCGGCCGCGGCGAGGGACGCATTCGTTGGTGTTACTGGTTCATGCTCTCCAGGAATTTCTTGTTGGTCTTCGTATCGGAAAGCTTGTTGATGAGCAGCTCCATCGCTTCGACGGAGTTCAGTTCGTTCAGGAACTTGCGCAGGATCCAGACGCGCTGAAGCGTCTCGGAGGTCATCAGCAGCTCCTCCTTGCGCGTGCCGGAACGGTTGATGTCGAGTGCCGGGAAGATGCGCTTGTCGGCGATCTTTCGGTCGAGGACCAGTTCCGAGTTACCGGTGCCCTTGAATTCCTCGAAGATCACTTCGTCCATGCGCGAGCCGGTCTCGACCAGCGCGGTCGCGATGATCGTGAGCGAACCGCCGTCCTCGATGTTGCGCGCCGAGCCGAAGAAGCGCTTCGGCCGCTGCAGCGCGTTCGCGTCGACACCGCCCGAGAGGATCTTGCCCGAGTGCGGCACGACGGTGTTGTGCGCGCGCGCGAGGCGCGTGATCGAGTCCAATAGAATGACGACGTGGCGCTTGTGCTCGACCAGGCGCTTGGCCTTCTCGATCACCATCTCGGCGACCTGCACGTGCCGCTCCGGCGGCTCGTCGAACGTCGATGAGATGACTTCGCCCTTCACGGTGCGCTGCATGTCGGTGACTTCTTCGGGGCGCTCGTCGATCAGCAGCACGATCAGCATGATCTCGGGATGGTTCTCGGTGATCGCGTTGGCGAGCTTCTGCAGCAGGATCGTCTTGCCGGCCTTGGGCGGCGAGGTGATCAGCGCGCGCTGGCCTTTTCCGATCGGACACAGAAGATCGATGATGCGGGTCTCGATGCAGCGGTCCTTGGTCTCGAGATTGAGCTTGTCCTGCGGATAGAGCGGCGTGAGGTTGTCGAACAGGATCTTGCCCTTGGCGACTTCCGGGCTCTCGAAATTCACCGCCTCGACGCGCAGCAGCGCGAAATAGCGCTCGCCTTCCTTGGGCGGTCGGACCTGGCCGGAGTCGGTGTCGCCGGTGTGGAGGTCGAAGCGCTTGATCTGAGACGGCGAGACGTAGATGTCGTCGGGGCCGGGCAGATAGTTGTAGGACGGCGCGCGCAGGAACCCGTATCCCTCCGGCAGGATCTCGAGCACGCCCTCGGCGAAGATCAGGCCGTTCTTCTCGGTCTGCGCTTCCAGGATCTTGAAGATCAGTTCCTGTTTGCGCAGGCCGCTCGTGCCCTGAATGTCGAGTTCGAGCGACAGGCTCAGAAGCTCAGCCATGGTCTTGCCCTTGAGCTGGGTCAGCTCCATGGTCTGGGCCGTCGTCTGCGGGTTCGGCTGGGTGATTTGAGTTTCCATCGAGGATCTCGCCTTGCGGTGGGGCGGTGCTGCAGGCGGTGCCACCCCGGAAGGGGCGCGGCGCTGGCAGGTGGTGTGGGTGGCGCAGCCGGTCGTGGGATCGGCAGCGAGGTGAACGGTTTCCGGGAGGCTTGAAAGAAGGCTAGGGGATGTCGGGCTGGGAGATGCCTGCCGTGGATTGGAAACGCGAACGCCGGCGAGCGGCGGGAGATTTCAGGACTTCAATCAAGATGCTTTGGAGAGAGGCGAATCCCAGGGGTCTGACGAAGGGATCACCGCGGAGCGTTCGGGCGGGTTGGTGAGCGGCCTGCCCACGGCTCACGGAGAGAAGGTTATGTCCGGCCCCTGCGGCATGTCAAGACATTGATTTACAGGATCGGGATCCGGCTCGGTGCAACGTCTGAGCGTGCGAAATCGGGCTCTGGGCCACGTTCCAGCTTCGACTTCGCGGGGGTTCGAACCCCTGCCGTCTTCGAAAAGCTCCATTTGGCGTGGGGTTGATGACGATGCGGCCGGGCCAGGGGCGCATGGCATGCGGGTTGCCCTACATCATGATCAAGCGGGGCGCGAGAGGTCGTGTCCTACCCAGCCCAGCCTGCCATCTCCGGCGCGGCTTCCAACCCCGCCTATCTCCTTGGACTGCGCTCCGGTGCCATCACGGCCGGAGCGCTTTTTTTGTTCCTGGGGGCGAGTACCGGCTCAGCGCGCGACGGGTGTGCGCTGCAGCGCGACGGCGACCCGCACCTTCGCCGGGTCGATCGTGCACCACCTCGGCAGCGAGTCCGGCCCGACCTCGGCGCTCAGCGTGTCGACGCGGCCGTCGATCTGAAGCGGTATCAGGCGCACCGTGTCGATGCGCGCGACCGTCCGCCGTGGGCCTTCGATCAGCACGTTCGTGGGCTGCGCCGTGACGGCACCGTTCCACGCCCATCCCGGGCGCGGCACGCCGGCGACCCTGGCCACCACCGGCACCCGGCGGCGCATCCGCGCATCGATGTCGAGGCTCACGACGCGCGGGCTGATGAGCCGCTGCACCTCCAGCGCCTCGTCGTGCAGCAGCGGCAGGTCGTCGGCGACCACCGTGCGCTCGTAGTGCCCGGCCCTCACGCCGGCGAGCGAGACCTTGATCCGCGGCTCGGTGAGCCGCAGGCGGATCAGCTGCTTGCCGGTGCCGCGCAGCTCGGCGCGCACGGGTTCGGGCGCCCCACCGGTGAGCGACAGCGAATCGGCGAGGTCGGTGATCTCGAGCGGGAACGCCACGATCATCGTGGCCGGGCGCTCGGTGTAGACATGGAGATAGAGCGCGAGCGCCAGCAGCAGCGCCACGAACTTGATGCCGAGATTGTCGAACAACATGCTTCGCAGGAAGCTAAGCATCGGGCTCTCATTCCCCGCGCGGGAGGTCGGTGGGATCGGTTTCGACTTCGGTGTCGTCCGAGGTCTCGTCGCCTTCGCCCGGCTTGCGCAGGCCGTGGCGTTCCATGCGCGAGTATAGCGTGCGACGCGTGAGGCCGAGCAGTCGCGCGGCGCGGCTCTTGTTGCCGGCGGCGCGTTCGAGCGCGCGGATGATCAGTTCGCGCTCGAGCACTTCGAGCGACAGTCCCTCCGCGGGGATCTCGGGCACCCACGCGGGCGCGCTGCCCGCGGCGGGTGCGGCGCCGCCCGACAGCTCGGGGCGCGCGAAGGACAGATGCTCCATGTCGACCAGGTCGGTGCCCGCGAGGATCAGCGCGCGCTCGAGCGTGTTCTCGAGTTCGCGCACGTTGCCGGGCCACGGGTAGCGCTGAAGCGCCGCGGCAGCCGCGGGCGTGAGCTTGCCGGCGGGTGCCCCGTGGCGGCGCAGGATGTGCTCGACCAGCGCCGGAATGTCTTCGAGCCGCTCGCGCAGCGGCGGCAGCCGGATCGGAAACACGTTGAGCCGGAAGAACAGATCCTCGCGGAACTGCCGTTCGGCCACCATCTCTTCGAGCGAACGGTTGGTGGCGGCGACGATGCGCGCATCGACCACTACCGGCTGGTTGCCGCCGACCCGCATGAACGTCTTCTCTTCGATCACCTGCAGCAGCTTCACCTGAAGCGACATCGGCAGCTCGCCGATCTCGTCCAAGAAGATCGTTCCGCGATGCGCGTCCTCGAAGCGGCCGGGCTTCTGGCGCACCGCACCGGTGAAGGCGCCCTTTTCGTGTCCGAACAGCTCGCTCTCGAGCAGGTTCTCGGGCAACGCACCGCAATTGACCTTGATCCACGGACCGCCGGCGCGGCGGCTCGAGAAGTGGACGGCGCGCGCGTACAGATCCTTGCCGGTGCCGCTCTCGCCGCGCAGCAGCACGGTCGAATCGGTGGCCGCCACCTTGCGCGTGAGCTCGACCGCCTGCTGGGTCGCGCGCGATTCGCCGACGATGGTCGCGAGGCCCTTCGCCATCGAATCGACCGCACCGCTCAGGCGCTGGTTGTCGGCGGTGAGCGATCGCTCGCGCGCGATGCGATCGAGGATCGCGCGCAGCTCGTCGCGGAACTCGCCCTCCTTGGTCACGTAGTCGGCCGCACCCTCTTTGAGCGCGCGGCGCGCGGTGTCGGTGGTGGCGTAGGCGGTCATGAGCACGACGGCGACCGCGGGCCAGCGGCCGCGGATCTCGCCGAGCAGCGCCATGCCGTCGGGTGGCGCCATGCGCAGGTCGGTGATCACGACGTCGAACGACGCGGCTTCGAGGCGCGCGAGTGCGGCCACACCGCCGTTCACGAACTCGGTCGCATGTCCGGCGTCGCGCAGCTCGAGTGCCACGAGTTCGGCGTTGCGGATCTCGTCATCGACCACCAGAACGTTCACGCTGTCATCCCCTCGCGCGGGTCTCGTGTGTCACGCCGCATGTGATTCTCCGCGTCGGCGCCCCCGTCGCGTCTCATCGCCGATGCCTCGGGAACCGCACCGTGCACGTCGTGCCGCGGCCGGGTTCGCTTTCGATCTCGAGCGTCCCTCCCGCCGACTGGATCAGCCGGCGTGTAAGGAACAGTCCGAGCCCCGAACCCTGTGCTTTCGTCGTGTAGAACGGCTGGCGGATCTTCTCGAGCATTTCGAGGCTCATTCCGGGTCCGGAGTCGGTGATCGAGAACTGCACGTGGCCGCCGCGCTCGGCGCGCTCGATCGTGATGCTGCCGCCTCCGGGCATCGCTTCGACTGCGTTCAATATGAGATTCAGATACACCTGCTTGAGCGACTCGGAGTCCAGTGCGACCTCGGCCGCCGCGAGATCCGCGTCGTTCACCGCGAGCGTCACCGACCGCGCGCGCAGCTCGCCCTCCAGCAGATCGAGTGTCGCCCGCAATGCCGCGCCCGCATCGCCGGCGTCGCCCGGCGCCTCCTCCCCGCGCGCGAACGAGAGGTAGCGCCCGACCGTGTGCGTGAGGCGGTCCACCTCCTCGATCACGAACTCGCTCATGCGCTGTGCTTCGGGTTCGAGCTTGCCGAGGCGCGCGGCTGAGCCGCGGATGATCGCCAGCGGATTCTTGATCTCGTGCGCGAGTGTCGCCGTGAGCCGCCCCATCGCGGCAAGATTTTCGGCGCGCGACAGCCGCCGTTCGAGCCGCGCAGACGACCACGCCGTGCGCACCACCAGCAGCGCGAGCACCGTCATCGCGATCAGGATCACGGTCGTGATGAGTGCCAAAGACCGCTGAAAGTCGCCCAGCACCGGAAGGTAGTCGACGTGCGCTTCGATCGCCACCACGCCGGCGACCGATTGCGAGTCGGTGAGCACGGGCGCCAGTGCGACCTGCACCGGCTCGCGCGCAGTGCCCGCGGCGGAATCTTCGGCGGCGATCGGCGACGACACCGACAGCGTGCCCCGCAACGCGCGGTCGAGTTCGAGCGGTGCGCGGGCGGCGAGCGGGCTCGGCAGGCGCTGCGCTTCCGAGGCGCGCGCGTCGTAGACGACGTTGCGCGCGGTGTCGATCACCGAAGCGTTGAGCACGCCGGTGGTCGCGCGCAGCTCGGCGAGCAGCACCTGGATGTTCCCGTAGCCCGAGCCGTCCTCGCCGAACAGTTCGGCGTCGGCGAGATCCTCGGGGCTGATCTGGGACGCGGCGGTGCCCGCGATGCCGGTGAGGCGGCTGCGAAATTCACCCGCGAGCGCATCGCGCACGGTCCGGTACGCGAGGAACGTGACGGAGCCGGTGATCAATACCGCGAACGCGGTGAACAGAACGGTGGCGACGATGATGCGCTGCAGAACTCCCTCCGTGGAGTCAGGGAAGCGAACGCTGCGTCACGGAATTCGTGTGCTGCATCGCATGGAGGCGGAGGCCACCGCGCCGACGGCGTCCCGCGCAACGCTGCGACCGCGCCCGTTCAGTCGGGGGTTTCGGCCACCAGCGTATCGCCCACCGCGAACGTCCCGCCGCTGACGACCCTCATGAAGCGTCCGCGCTGCTCGCCGAGCACGTCCTTCAAGCCCGGGCGGATCTCGTCCATACGCCCGCACGGCTCGCACAACTCTTCGACCTCGAGCACCGCGTCCCCGACGCGGAACCGCGCGCCGTCCGCGAGCGCCGGAAGCCGCAGGCCGCTCACCGTCACCTGTTCGCGAATCGCGCCCGGGGCGAGCCCCAGGCCTTCGAGCACTTCGGACTCGACGAACAGGATCTGGCGATGGCTACCCTTGCGTGCGTGACGGTCGCCTTCGAGCCCGCGGTCTTCGAGCACGGTCGCGCGCTCGACGGACTTCGCTTCACCGCGGCTGCGCGGGCCCGGAAACAGATGGATCGCCACAATCGCGGCGGTGCCGGTCGCGGGCCTGGAGCCTGACTGCGGAGAGTCGAGCGTCATGACGGAGTTCCGGTCACGTGGTGCCGGTGATGCGCGCGAGAATCACCGTGATGTTGTCGTGACCGCCGCGCGCCTTCGCCAGATCGATGAGCGCGCCACAGGCGCGGTCGAGGTCGGCATCCAATGCGTGCTGCAGCAACTCGTCGTCCTCGACGAGTCCGTGCAGGCCGTCGGACGACAGCAGCAGCGTATCGCCGTCTTCGAGTGCGGTCGTTCCGGTGTCGACATCGACCGTCGGCCCGACGCCGAGGCTCCTCGTCACGACATTGCGCCGTGGATCGACCTTCGCCTGCTCGGGCGTCAGGTGCTGGAACTCGACCAACTGGGCCACCAGTGAATGATCGCGCGTGAGCTGGCGGATGGCGCCGTCGCGCACGAGATACGCGCGGCTGTCGCCGACGTGCGCGAACACCGCTTCACCGCCGCGCACGATCATCGCGGTGCACGTGGTGCCCATGCCGTGGCGATCGGGATTGGCGAGAGACTCCTGGTGCACGGTGTGGTTCGCGGACTCGACGATGCTCCGCAGATCGTCGGGCGTGGCGGCGGGCTCGAGTTCACGAGCGGCGGCCATCACGGAGTCGGCCGTGATCTGGCTCGCGACTTCGCCCGCGCGGGCACCGCCCATGCCGTCCGCCACCACGAGCACCGCGAGCACGGACGGGGCGCCGCCGTTGGAGACCCACCACGCATGATGGTCCTCGTTCTGGGTGCGACGCAGGCCGATATCGGTTCGAGCATTCACATGGACGTTCATGGTCGGCATTGTGTGGGTTCAACGAATGGATTTCAACGTCGCGGCGCGTGTTCGCCGAAAATAAAAGGCGGGCGAACCGTGAGGTCCGCCCGCCTTCGTATCACTATCTGAATGCGACGTCAGTTCAGGGTGACGATCTTCCGCTGGTACGCCTTGCCATCGACTTCGAGACGCGTGTAGTAGACGCCCGGCTGCACGATGCGACCGTGCTCGTCCGAACGATCCCACTGCACCTGGTGACGTCCGGCCGCGAGCGATCCCGACGCGAGCGAGCGCACCTTGCGGCCGCCGATGTCGAAGATGTCGAGCTTCACCTTCGCCGACTGCGGCAGCGCGAAGGCGATGTTCGTGGTCCGCTGAACCGGGTTCGGCGCGTTCTGACGGAGCTCGACCGTCTTCGGCAGCGCACCCTCCACCGCAACCGCCGCGTCGCCGTTCACGACCACCGTCAGCTGGGAGGCATTGCCCCAGTTGCCGGCCGCATCGCGACCGCGCACCCACAGCTTGATCGTCGCCGGCGTGAAGGCTCCGACCGGAATCGTCGCGCTCACGTTGACCGTCGCCGAGGTGAACGTGCCGGACATCGGCTGGCCGCTGCCCGCCGCTGCCGGAGCCGCACCCGCGCTCCACTCGGCACTCTGGATGTTCGAGCCGCCCGCGAGCAGGTCGTTGATCGTCGCGGCGATCGCCGTGGTGCCGGTGTTGACGACCGGATTCGGATTGGTCTGGATCGAGCCCGCGACCACGACCGGTCCGATCGCATCACCGCCCGCGCGCTGGATCTTGAACGTGGCGTTGCTGACATCGACGCCGCTCAGTGCCGGGTCGCCATCGTCGGTCAGACGCACGCGCACCTTGGCGGTCAGCGTGTTCGGCACCGTGGTGAGGTTCCAGTTGTAGGGACTCGGTCCCGCCGCCGCGGACAGCACGGTCCACGCGAGCCCGCCGTCGAGCGAGTACTCGACGATGCGCTGCGCGACGTTGGTGCCGTCGGTGGATTCGGTCCACGTGATGTTGACCGAGTTGCCGGTGAGGACTTCGCCGCCGTTGGGTGCCGTGACCGTGACGTAAGGCTTGTCGCGGCCCATCAGCCACACCAGCGTGCGCCGCATGATTTCGGTGCGCGTGGCGCTCGAGACTTCGGCGGCGTTGTCGATGCCCGACCACTCGAACCACATTCCGGCGAGACGCGAGGTCTTGCCACCCCAGCGCGCATCGGCCGGATTGCCGACCGTCGTCGGGCTCTCCCAGCGCAGACCGGCTTCGTCCGGCGATCCGTCGTTGCTCATCCACGACGCCACGGCCGGGGGAATCACGTCGATCTCGTCACCCGCCGCGCCGAACCGGTGCTCCGTATAAGAGACCCCCAGCGTGTAGGGATCGCTGATCGGATCCGATGCGATGCCCACCACCTGGCTCCAGCCGGCGGGATCGGCGACGAACGTGCTCTTGAGCGTCGTGGTCGTCCACGTGCAACGCTCGGGTGAGTAGTAAGGAGACGTCGGATCGCAGTTCGACCAGATGATGTCGTGACCGGTCATCGCAAGCCGTCCGCCGCCGGCGAAGTACTGGTCGATCGCGACCCGCGCCGAATCCGAAACCGGCGGGTAGAGATCGAGCTCCGGCTGGTACCAGACACCCGCATAGTGGCGCAGGCCCTGGCTCAAGTTGCCGAGTTCGGGCTGCTCGGACTGCGAGCCGACCCACGAATCGTAGAGCCAGCCGAGCTCCGAGAGTGCGGCGTCATAACGCCCGAAACGTTCGAATTCGGTGCCACCGTACATGATCAGCAGATCGCTCGGAGGCCGCGTCGAGAACCGGAAGCGGTAGTTCTGCCCGCCGTTGTCGTCGAGCGTCACATTGCCGTTCAGGTCCTGCGACTCGACGGCGTAGTAGTAGTCCTGCTCCACGACCACACCGGTGATGGTCGCGCTGTGGGAGAACACGGCGGTCGCATCGAACGCGGTCGAGCTGCCGCGCGCGGGCGTGGTGCCGTAGTAGACGCGCGAGGTCGCGTTCTTGTCGGTGGTCCACACGACCGTCGCACTGCCCGACGCCGGGCTCGAGGCGGACACGTTCGTGATCACCGGCGGATTGAACGAGACGACCGCGGTGCGGGCAACGTTCGCGACCGGACTCGCATCGCTGTAGGTCGCGGTGAACACGTCGCCGTTCGCCACCTGGAGCGTGCCGTCGTTGTTCACGCCGGGGTACGGCGAGAGCGTCAACGAGCCGTTGTAGACGCCGTTGGCGCCGGCGAGCGTGACCACTTCGCCGCCCGGCTCCGTCGGAGACGTCACGGTCACGTTGACCGATCCGCCGGCGTTGGTGTCGACGACCTCGAGCTGAACGGTGCTCGTCGAGCCGTAGCTCGCGCGATCGAGCGTGACCGCTCCGGCGTTGGTGCCCACTCCACCCGTGACCACGAGTCCGAACGGCTGCGGTCCGACGGGAATGTTGGTGCCCTCGACGCGGATCGTCCAGAGACCCGGCGTGGGGACCTTGACCAGCACGGCTTCTTCGACGTTCAGCACGTCATAGGCGCCGCCGGTGACCGAGAAGCCGGCCGAGTAGATGTTGCCCTTGAAGGTGGAGATTCCGTTGGTGACCGTGAGGTCGAGGTTGTTGACGAGCTGAACGAATGCCGCCGGGTTGCCCGGGTAGTCGGTCCACACCAGCGTCGCTTCGAGCGCCGACGAGTCGTTCTGGACGTAGACCTGGTACTCGATCATCTGGCCGTGACCCAGACCCTCGGTCTGATCGACCATCAGGAGCCGACGCTTGTCGCCCGCGAAGTACAGCACGCTGTCGGCGTTGATGCGGCCGTATCCGATGTTCATGTCGGGCGCGTTGAATCCGGTGACCTGATTCACGCCGGAGTTGACGACGATCGCCTTGAGCAGTGCCGCCGACGGCGTGAAGCCGTTGGCCGGCACCTTGGTGCCGGTCGGGTACCAGCCTTCGGTGCAGTACTGGCGCATGAGGCCGGCGACACCGGCAGCGGCCGGGCACGCCATCGAGGTTCCGGCGAGCGCGGCGTAGGAGGCCGGGCCCACATTCGCCGAGGTCAGATTCTGAGCGGGGGCCGCGATCGTGGGCTTACGACGCCCGTCGACCGTCGGACCGCGACTGGTCGAACTGTAGATAAGGTTGGACGAAGTTCCGTTACGCACACCGCCGACACTGACGCAGCTCTTCGCACTCGCCGGCGCGCCGACCGTGTTCGCGGCGGCGGAATTGCCGTTCGAGAAGAAGATCAAGTAGTCCTGGTGATTCCACATGAACTGGTCAAGCGACAGCGAGTTCACCGTGTACGCACCCGCCGCGGCTGAACCCCACGAGTTCGTGGAGATGCGCGCCGCGCCACCGGCGTTGCCGGTGAACGAGGGCTGATAGAGGTCGTTCAGATCCTCGAACGGTGCGAGGCCGGATCCCATCGTCGGGCCCGCGAGATCCGAGTGCCAGATGCGACCCAACTTCGACAGGCCCTCTCCGCTGACATTGACCGGGAAGTAGACGTCCTGGCCGGCCGCCGTTCCCGAGGTGTGCGACCCGTGGAACGATGCTCCCGCGTGGTCGCCGAACGCAGCGGCGGGATCATCCGATCCGTTTTCGTACGCGATCACCTTGCGGTGGGTGGGGTAGGAGCCGTATCCCGTCACCGACAGGACCGAGTCCCGGAACATCTCGTGGGTCATGTCGATGCCGCTGTCGGAGTGGTGGATGACCTGGCCTTCGCCCTTGAGGCCCTTGTCCCAAAGCCGTCGGTTGTTGGCGACGTTGGTCTGCACCACCCATGTCGCCTGGCTGTTGTCGAGCTGGGGCTGAATGTGCGGCTCGATCCACGCGATGTCGGGATGCTGTGCGAGCACGGTGGTCGCGGTTCCCGGCAGGTTCACGCGCAGGATCTTGTTGATGCCATTGCTGGAGCGCTTGACGACGGTTCCGCCCGCGGCGACCGCGGCGGCTTCGATCGAGGCCATGTCGCCATCGAGGAACGCGAGCACCGTGACGTCACGCGCGAGGCCTGAGTTCACATCGATTTCCTCGGCGAGCTTGTACGCCGGCTGATACGCGCCGACCCACACACCGGGGGCGTCGATCGTGATGCCGCCGCTCTTCTGGCGCACGAGGTAGGTGTGATCCGGAATGTACGAAACGATCGTTCCGCCCGCCGCGTTGATCTGCTGGCGCACCTGCTCGGGATCGGCATCGCCGTAGTACATGAGGACGGTGCGCTGGGATTCACGCCCGGCCGGCGAGGACTTGAGCGACATCGGCAGCGCTGGTTCGCCCTGCCCCGGATCGATCGTGTAGCCGGCCGCGAGGCGGATGCGATGCGGAGCCGCGTCGGCGGACGGCGTGGCCTTGCCGATCGGCGAGGCCGCGAGATAAGGGGTCGGCGTGATGCGGTTCGAGAACTTCGGAATGACCCGCACGGTCCGGGTTTCGCTGAAGCTCAGCTGCCCCGAACGCGACTGCGCGCTTCCGACCGCCCAGTACAACGGCTGCTCGCCTTCGATCTTGAGGCCGAGGTCCGAGAATCCCGCGAACGGCTTGGCCAGCTCGACGACGCGGAAGGCATCGCCTCCGGGCAGCCGGTTCCAGTTGCGTGCGTCGAACGGCGTCTTCGAGGCGACCAGCACATTGCGGCGCGCGCCGGCAGGCGGCGTCCACGCAAAGCGCAGACCGAGCTCGGACGCGACGACACCTTCATCGGGCCCAATGAGTTTGGCGCTCAGCGAGCGGCCGGCAGGGGCGGCCGCCCATGCGGACGCTGCCAGGGTCAGTGCAAGCGCTGTCCACACCATCAGTGGAGCGCGTGCGGGAACTGTCGGGCGCACGATCATTCGTCCTCCAGAACGAAGAAGCCATCGGGATGTCTCGACCAAATGGCCAGAAACATCTTGGGAGACAAGAAGTTACAACGCAAGAGCCGACGGGCCCGGCAAGGGGGCGCTGTGCCGCGATCGGGTAAGGCTGGAACGAGGCCCGATTATCGCAGAACGTCCCGGCACGAGGCACCACTATTTTGGGGTTTCTTGTCATGGCCGCCGGGAGCCGCTCGACGGGACACGAGCGCGGCGGAGGTCCTGGAGTTCCGCGTGCCCGAAAGCGGACAGCGTGGCTCCCTGAAGTCGTGACCCTGAATGCGGTTCCGGAGATCAGCGAACCGCCTTCGCCTCCTGGCGCATGAGGTGGATCGCCACGCCGTCGGCGTCCTCGGCGGCCTCGCCGAGCGCCTCGGTGACGGTGGGGTGGGCGTGGATCGCGTGGGCCAGGTCGCGCACGTTCAAGTCGGCCGCGATCGCGAGCGAGCACTCGTGGATCAACTCGCTGGCCTTGGCCCCGATGATGTGGGCGCCGAGCACCTGATCGGTCCCGGCGTCGCCGACGATCTTCACGAAGCCGGTGGTCTCGCCGTCGGCGATGTTGCGGCCGTGGGCGCGGAACGGGAAGCGCCCGATCTTGACCGTCCGCCCCTGCTCCTTCGCCTCGCGCTCGGTGAGCCCGACGCTCGCGATCTCGGGGTTCGTGAAGGTCGCGGCGGGCACGGCGCGCCAGTTGGTCTGCGCCGGATGGCCCGCGATCAGCTCGGCCGCCGCCTTGCCTTGCGCCGAGGCGAAGTGCGCAAGCTGCTTGATGTCGGTGACGTCGCCGATCGCCCACACGCCTTTGACCGAGGTCTGGAGCTTGTCGTTCACGGCGATCTTGCCCCGATCGCCGCGCGCCACACCGATCCCCTCGAGCCCGAGGTCGGTGGTGTAAGGCCGCCGGCCGGTCGCGACCAGCACCGTGTCGACTTCGACCGTCTTGCCGCCGGCCAGCGTGAGGATCACCGAACCCTTGGCACCGTCCTTCATGCCGTCGACCTTGGTGCCGAGGTTGAGGTCGATCTTCTGCTTCTTCAGCTCGCGCTCGAGCGTCTGCGCGATCTCGTCGTCCTCGGCCGGAACCAGCCGCGGCAGCATTTCGATGAGCGTGACCTGCGTGCCGATCGCGGCGAAGAAGCACGCGAACTCGGTGCCGACCACGCCGCCGCCCAGCACCGCGACCCGCTTGGGCTGCTTCTTCAAGTCGAGCGCTTCCTTGCTGCCGATCACGCGCTCGCCATCGAGCGTGAATCCGGGCGGCATCGACGCGTAGGCGCCGGTCGCGAGGATCACGTTGTCGCAGGTGACTTCCGAGGTCTTGCCGCCCGCGGTCACGGCGATGCGGTTGGCCGCCACCAGCTTGGCGGTGCCTTTGATGATGTCGACCGAGCGCCCGGCCAGCAGCGTCTTCACACCACCGGTGAGCTGCTTCACGACCTTGTTCTTGCGTTCGACCAGCAACGGCCAGTTGATCGTCGGCTCGCCGACGTCGATGCCGTACTCCTTCGCCCGCTTGATCTGCTCATAGAGATGGGCGGTGACGATCCATGCCTTGGTCGGAATGCAGCCCCAGTTGAGACAGGTGCCGCCGAGTTCGTCCTTCTCGATGACGGCGGTCTTCAAGCCGAGCTGCGCGGCCTTGATCGCGGCCACGTAGCCGCCGGGGCCGGTTCCGATCACGACGACCTGATAATGAGGATTCTCGGGCATGGGGTTCTGTCTTTCGGTTGAGTACCGGTCGGGGACGCGCGACGGACGCGGGCATCCCGGGGCGCGCCACCATCTCGAACGCGCCTCGATCATGACGTTTGCAGGGACTCTAGGAGCGGGTCGGAGGCATCGTCAAATCCGGCTCCCCGATTGCCGAGCCCGCCGAACGGACGCATGATCGGATTGGCCGACGTAAGATTCAGCAGTGGTGCAATTCCCCGTGCTTCCTTATCGCGAGGTCCTGTCATGATCCCCCGCGCCGCCCGGATTGCCGCGGTGTTCGCCCGGTGGCCGTTGTTGGGGCATGCGAAGACGCGGCTCGCTCCGGCGTTTACGGCAACACTCGCGCATCGGCTGCATGTGGCGATGCTGAACGATGCGTTCGCTGCGATGTGCGCGTCGTGCGCCGAGCGGCGCACGCTGTGGTGGGCTGGGGCGCCTGAGGATCGCAAAGCGTTCCCGGCGCCGGACGATTTCGAAGTCCTCGATCAGGGGCGCGGCGATCTCGGCGCGCGGCTCGCGCACGCATTCGCCACACTGCACGGCGCGCCGGACGCGCGTGTGATCGTGATCGGGTCCGATTGCCCGTGGCTCGATGCGGCGGCGATCGATCGCGCGTTCGAAGCGCTGGAGCGCCGCGACGCGGTGCTCGGTCCGGCGGAGGACGGCGGCTTCTATCTGATCGGGCTGGGACCGGGCGCCGCGCGGTGCCTGCCCGCGCTGTTCGACAGTATCCCGTGGAGCACCGAGCGCGCGGGTGACTCGATGCTCGGGAGCATTCGATCGGCGGGACTCTCCGTCGAGCTGCTGCCCGAGGAGTCCGATGTCGATGAGCCCGCCGATGTCGTCGATTGCATTCGCCGGGCGCTGCGCGATCCCGACGGCGCGGAACACACACGCGCGGCGCTGATCGATATGGGGTTGCTGCCCTCGCGGAGTTGAACGAACCGCGGCGACTACGGCGTCGTGCGGCCTTCCGGCAGCGGCGGCGGCGTCTTGCCCGTCTTCTCCTGCAACCGCTGCATCGCCTCCATCAGCGCGGGCTGCATGGTTTCGGGCGGCGCACTCTGCATCGCGCGATGGAAATACTGGAGCGCTCCTTCGAAGTCTTCGCGACGCTCATGGACGATGCCGAGGTTGAACAACGCGATCGGCTGGTTCGGCTCGCGCTTGAGCGCGAGTTCGAAGTGCCGCTCCGCTTCATCGGATTTTCCGAGGTTGTAGTAGCACACGCCGAGATCGACCAGTGCCGTGGTCAGACTCGAATCGCGGCTCACGGCGGCGCGGTAGTGAACGATCGCTTCGGGCCAGTTTCCGGAGTCGTAGAGCACGTCCGCGAGCCCGACATGGGCCGCGATGTCGGTCGAGTCCTTGGCGAGGATCGCGCGCATCTCGTTGGCGCGCTCCTGTTGATCCGGCTTGGCCCCTTCGATCGGCGCATTCTGCCGGTCGAGGTTGGTCTTGATCGCGAGCCACACCAGCGCCATCGCCGCGACCACCGCGAACATCAGCCAAAGTGAAACGATCTGCGTGTTGCCGCGCGGGCGCGGTGGCGTCGGCCGGCGCAGCACGACCGGCGGCACCACTTCGGGGGCGGGTGCCGCAAGCGGCGTCTCGGGTTCGACGACGTGCGGCGGAACGGGTCCCGTGGTGGCGGCGGGCGCCGGCTCGGGAAGCGCGTCGGCATCCGCGTGCTGCGGAGGCACGAGCGGGAAGTTGCAGTGCTCGCAGCTTCGCGCTCCGGAAGGATTGCGATGGCCACAGTCGGGGCACGCGATGAGTTCGCTCACGGCGCGATACTAGGAGTACGTGTGCGTGACGGGCAAGCCGCGGGCTTGCGAAACGCGGACATTCGCGCGGTCGCCAGGCCACGAAGCGCGGGACACCGGACCGCCGCAAATCTCCACCCGAATTATTGACGCTGGTTTCGCGCCGGTGCTAGCGTTCCTTCCTTAATATGCGCACTCTCCGTTACGCCTCGCTGATCTCGCTGATCACGTTCGCCCTCGCGCTGCCCGCGACCGCCGCCGAACAGGCCAAAGTCTCTCTGCTCCACACCACCGATCTGCACGGCGCACTCACGTCGTGGGACTACGCCGTCGGCAAGCCATCCAACCGCGGGCTCGTGAAACTCGCCACGCTGATCCGCGCGGCGCGCGCGGGTGAAGCTCCGACGATTCTGGTCGATGCGGGCGATGCGATCGAAGGCGGCGTCGAGGCCGCGTATCGCATGGGACCGCAGCGGCGGCCCGATCCGATGATCACGGCCATGAACGCGCTCGGATACGACGCGATGGTGGCCGGCAATCACGAATTCGATTACGGCTGGAACATGCTCGAGCGCGCGCGCAAGACGTCGCGATTCCCCTGGCTCGGTGCGAACGTCGTGCGATCGCGCGATGGGCGCTCGCTGCTGGTGCCGTCGATCGTGAAGGTGGCGGGCCCGCTGCGGATCGGCCTGATCGGAATCTGCACGCCGGCCGTGCCGCGCTTCATGGACACCACCAATGTGAAGGGCGTGCGCTTCGACGATCCGGTTGTGGCGGCGCGCCAGGAAGCCGACCGTCTGCGCACTCAGGAACGCTGCGATGCGGTCGTGCTGGTGGCGCACACCGGACTCGAGCGCGACCCGGTCACCGGCATCGAGCGCCGCGGCGACACGCCCGACGAGAACTGGGGCCACCGGCTCGCGACGCAGGTGCCGGGGATCGACGTGCTGGTGCTCGGACACTCGCATGCGGTGATTCCGTTCGCGCGCATTCAGGGCGTGCTCGTGACGCAGGCCGGAAAGAACGGTGAGCAGCTCGGGCGCGTGGAGCTGACGTTCACGCGCGAGACTCCGGACAGTCCGTGGCGCATCAGTCAGAATCGCGGATACATGGCCGCGGTCACCGACACGGTCTCGGACGATCCGGCGTTGTCGGCGCTCGCGAAACCGTGGCACGACGAAGCGCTGGCTTTGCTGGCGCAGGAAGTCGGGCTCACGAGCGCCGATCTCGATGCGCCGCGCGGCCGGCTGGCGAACGGCTCGTTGTGGGAGCTGATCCATCGCGCACAGCTCGCGGCTTCGGGCGCCGACGTCTCGCTCGCGGCGCTGCCCGACCCTGCGACGCGGATCGCGGCCGGACGCGTCACGCGCGGCGATTTGCTGCGGGTCTACCCCTACGCCAACTCACTCGGCGTGGTCGAGATGACCGGGTCCGAGTTGCGGGAAGCTCTCGAGCAGTCGGCACGGGCGTTCACGGAATATCGCTACGCGGCGGGCACGCCGCTGTTCGATCCCGCGTTCCCGGGCTACAACTTCGACACCGCGTCCGGAGTCGAGTACGCGATCGATCTCACGCGGCCCGCGGGTGAGCGGATCCTGGATCTGAAATTCCGGGGCGTGGCGGTGGAACCGGCCCAGCGCTTCAAGGTGGTCGTGAACAGCTACCGCATGAACGGCGGCGGCGGTTTCGATGCGGTGCGCCGCGCGCGGCGCCTGCGCTCGATCGGCCTCACGGTGCGCGAGGCGATGGCGCGCCAAATCGCGAGCGCCGGTACTTACGAAGGTGCTGCGCCGAACGCGTGGTCGCTGCGGCCCGATCATGCGACGTCAGCCGAGCGCCCGCTGATCGACCTGCTCGTGCGGCGCGACGTGATGACGCCGGAGTCCGTGCGGGGACTGCGGGCGGATGCGCCGGCGCTCGGAATCGAAGTCGAGGAGTGGATCGCGCGCGCTTACGGGTGGCGCTCCGACAGCACGGCGGATCGCGCGGACGCGTCGCAGAACTGGGCGGCGGCAACGCGTCGCGCGGGGATCTCCGTTCGCGATCCCGTCACCCGCGACGCGATCGCTGAAGCCTGCACGCAGGCGGCGTTGCGTTCGCACTACGCAGGGCTCGAGTCCGCCCCCGGCGTATCGAAGGACGAAGCGATCGCGTCGTTCCGGCGCGCGCTGCTCACCGGTGTCTCGACGATTGGCCCGGCTCCGACGCGGGCACAGGCGCTCGGCATGATTGCCAATGCCCGCTTCCCCACCCTCCGCGTGCTCGAGACCACCGACTTCCACGGCGCGATCCTGCCGGGCGCCCCGCGCAACAATCGCTCGTCCGGCGGTTCGGTGGTGCTCGCGGCGTGGGTCGAGAAGCTGCGCGCGGAGAATCCCGAGGGCACCGTGCTGATCGACGGTGGCGACATGTTCCAGGGCACGATGATCTCGAACCTCCAGTTCGGCCGGCCGGTCGCTGCGCAGATGAATGCGCTCGGCTACGCGGCGGCAGCGGTCGGCAATCACGAATTCGACTGGGGCCCGGACACGCTGGTGCAGCGCACACGCGAGATGAACTTCGCGGTGCTGAGTGCCAACATGCGCGAACGCAAGACCGGCCGGCTTCCGGACTGGGTGCGGTCCGACACCTCGTTCACACGCCGAGGCGCGCGCGTGGGTGTGGTCGGCCTCTCGTATCGCTATACGCCGTCGGTGACGCTGTCGAAGTACGTCGCTCATCTGCAGTTCATCGACGACTCGACCGCCGCGGCGGAAGTGGTTCCGCGTCTGCGGCCGCTCTCCGACGTGGTGCTTGGCGTCGGCCATGTCCCGTCCGAGAGCGATTCCAACCGCAAGTCACGCGGCGGCGACCTGAACCGCGTTGCGCGCGTCCCGGGATTCGATGCGGTGTTCGGAGGGCACAGCCACAATCTGGTGCTCGACGAAGTGGACGGCATCCCGATCGCGATCGCGGGTTCGCACGGCGGAACGATCGCGGTGTGCGACCTCGTGACCGATCCGGTAACGCGTAGCGTCATCGAGCGCCGTTGCGATCTGCGCACCACGTATGCCGATGAAGTGACGGCCGATCCTGCCGTGCAGGCGCGCGTGGCGATGTGGAACGCAGCGGTGGCTCCGATCGCCGATCAGCGCCTCGGCACCAACGTGCGGCGCCTCACGCGCAACCGCGGCGGTGAATCGACGCTCGGCAACTTCGTGACCGACGCGATTCGCGCAGCGAGCGGTGTCGACGTGGCGATGCAGAACAGCGGCGGACTGCGCGCCGACCTCGCGGAAGGCCCGGTGACCAAGGGCACGGTCTACGAGGTGATGCCGTTCGACAATCGCGTGTTCACGCTGGAGATCACGGGCGCCGATGTGAAGACGGCACTCGAGCAGGGGCTGCGCGGCGAACGGGTAACGCAGGTGAGCGGCATCCGATATTCATTCGACCTGACGGCACCCGCCGGGGAGCGTGTGGTGTCACTGACGCTGGCAGACGGCAAGCCGCTCGATCCGCAGCGCCTCTACAAGGTCGCGTGCAACGACTTCATGGCGACCGGCGGTGACGACTATTCGGTGCTGTCGGGTGGGCGCAACCGCCTCGAGACCGATGCCCGGGTTCGCGATGCGATCGAGCAGTTCGTGATCAAGCTCACGAAGGACGGCAAGCAGATCGACTATGCGCCCGAGAAGCGGATCGAAAAGGCAGGCCGCTGAGAAGCCCGATTGCTGCGTTGCTCAGGCGCTCGTCGCTGCGAAGTGTCCTGCGGACACGTCTCGCTCCTCGCTTCCTCGCGCCTTGCACTCGGACTTCTCAGCAGCCTGCCGGTGGCAAGAATGTCCTGAGAAAACGCATAGCTAGCGCTATGGCCTCGCCTGCGAGGTCTCCGAGCCAAGCGTGACTCCCGCCCGTTGGAAGTACATCTTCACGCCGGCGGCGAGCTGGCGGCCGAGCTGCTTCTGGAACTCCGGATTTCCGAGCAGTTTGGCTTCGACCGGGTTGTTGATGAACGCGGTCTCAACCAGTACGGACGGGAATTCGACCGACTTGAGCACGGCGAATCCCGCCTGCTTCACGCCGCGCTGCTCGAGGCGGCGGTCTTCGCCCAGGTGGTCGAGCAGCGTTTCCGCCAGCAACTGACTCTGCTGCTGGGCTGAGCTGCGCTTCACGTCGTAGAGGATGTTCACGAGATCATCCTCGGCCTGCGAAGGCACGCCGCCCAGCTGATCGGCCGCGTTTTCGATGTCAGCCAGATCCTGCGTGGCCTGATCGCTCGCGCCGCGCACCGACAGAAAGTAGACCTCCGTGCCCTTGCCGCTCCCGCGACGCCGTGAGGAGTTCGCGTGGATGCTCACGAACAGATCGGCGTTCATGCGTTCGGCGATTCGATAGCGCTCGCGCAGCGGGATGAAGAAATCGCCGTCGCGCGTGTTGACCGCGCGAATGCCGGGAATCTTGTTGAGCTCCTCGACCAGCGCCTTGGCGACGCCGAGCGTGACGCGCTTCTCGAGCACGTTGCGCGGGCCGCGCGCTCCGGTGTCGTCGCCTCCGTGTCCGGCATCGACCGTGACGATGCGGACGCGGTCGCGCTTCTTCGCGTTCGCGATGCCTGCGAGTCGTTTCTCTTCGGCCGCCGCGCCACCCGGGCGCGCCACGTCCACGACCAGGCGGTACTGCTTGTCCGCCTCGCCCGGCAACGGGAACACGCGGAACTTGACCGTGTCGCGGAAGGTGATGAGCACGCGCGCGCCGGTCGGCGAATCCTGCACGACGACCGAGTCGATGAGCCCGTCGCGAACGGCGAGCATCGAGGGAACGTCGGCCGCGCGCGGCAGCGTCTCGCCCGGGAACGCGACCACCAACTCGCGGCTCTTGCCGGAGTCAGGCGCCACCGGCGTCACCATCGCCGAAAAGGCGAGAACCACACGAGTGTTCGAAGGAGCCGACCACGAACGCAGGCCGGTGAGCGTGGTCACGCCCGGTGTGGCGACCGGACCGTCCGCACGCACGGCGGCGAACGACGCGGAGGTCGCGATCAGCAGCGTTGTCACAAACGACATCAGACGGCGAGTCCTTCGCACGATCGATCGTCCTCTTTTTTCGGCCGGGACTGACCCGGAGACCCTAAGCACGGTGCCCGCGCCTTGGCAGGCTGATGAAAAACCCGATTGCTGCGTTGCTCGGTCGCTCCTCGCTGCACTCGGGTTCTTCATCAGCCTGCCGGTTGGCCGCGGGCATCGGCTGTGACTCGGAGTGGGAGGCAGCCTGCGGCCGCCTCCCAAATCCGGGTTCAACGTGTTTCGAGTCGGAGCGCCACGAATCGCGGCGCTTCGTTCGGGCTGCTGACCAGCAGAACGACATGCTTCCTCTGGCTCTTCGATTCACGGATCAGTCTGGCGAAGTCCGCGGCGGACTTCACGTCCTTTCCGCCGACTTCCTGGATGATGTCACCGGCCTGGATTCCGGCGTCGCTGGCCGCACTGCCCTCGGCGACATCGGCGACCGCCACACCGCCGGTCAGCTTGGACGCGGCGCGCTCTTCCTCGCTCAACGTGCGCACCTTGAGTCCGCCCACCAGCTCCGAGACGGTCTCCGGGGTCCGCGCTGCGGGATCGCCGGAGGCGACCGGGTCATCTTCCTTGCTCGTGAGCGTCACGTTCAACTTCTCACGCTTGCCGTCGCGCAGCACGGTGACCGGGACACTCCTGCCCACCGGGGTATCGGCAACGCGAATGCGGAACTTCTGCAACTCGGTGACCGGCTGCCCGTCGAATTCGACCACCACATCGTTGCGCTTGAGCCCCGCGCGCGCGGCGGGCGAACCATCCTGAACGTCGCGGATGATCACGCCCTGGTCGGTGCGTCCAAGGCCGAAGCCTTCTGCGATTTCGGGTGTCAGTTCCGCGAGGAACACACCCAGCATCGCGCGCTTCACCGTGCCGTGGGCGATCAGTTGATCCGAAACGTGCTTCGCGAGGTTGATCGGAATCGCGAAGCCGATGCCCTGGCCGCTCGGGTTGATCGCGGTGTTGATGCCGATCGCCTCGCCGCGGATATTGCACAGCGGTCCGCCCGAGTTGCCGAAGTTGATCGAGGCGTCGGTCTGGATGAAGTCCTGGTACTGCGGCGTCCCGCCGTAGATGTTGAGATCCGAGCGACCCTGCGCACTGATGATGCCGACCGTGACGGAGCCGCGCAGCATGCCGAGCGGGTTGCCGATCGCGATCGCCCAGTCGCCGATGCGCACCTGGCCCGAGTCGCCGAGACGCAGCACTGGCAGGTTTTCGCCTTCGATCTTGATGACCGCGACGTCGGTCTCGGGGTCGGCGCCGACGACCTTCGCCTTGAACGAACGGCGGTCGTTGAGCGTCACCGTGATGTCGCTGGCGTCACGCACCACGTGATTGTTGGTGAGGATGTGGCCGTCCGTATCGACGATGAAGCCGGAGCCCGAGCTGGGCGGAGCCTGCTGCTGGCGGCGCGGGGCCTCTTCGCCGAAGAAGCGGCGGAACAGATCGGCCTGCGGATCGCCGGTCCGGCTGCTCGCGGCGTTCTTGCGAACATCGATGAACACGACGGCGGGAAGCGCCTGCTCGACGACCGACACGAACGGGCTTTCGGGCACCGCGGCCATCGTGCTCGCCGCCGGAACCATTGTCGTCTTCTGAGCGGTGGAGGTCTTCTGGAAATCGAGACCCGCCGACAGTCCCAGGCCGATGACGAGTCCGACGGCGACCAGCAGGGCCGCCCCCGTGAAATATCCACGAGGCTTCTGCGACGTGAACGGATGATTGCTCATGTACTCCTCCCAGTTGCCATCCTGCGGACGGAAGCCGTCCGGATAACACGACTCAGATCGTTCCCTAGGTCAGGTTATCGACCTGATCGGACCGTCTGTCACCAACCCGCAAAATTCCCCGCGGATTTCCGCCCCGCGATAGCGTTCGATTCCATCCGATGTTCCGTTGCATCATGGCCTGCCGTCCGTGAGTCAGGCCGTCCGCACTAGGATGCTCCCCAACCTCATCGCGTTGCCCGCTCAAGTCCCGTGCGCGGATTCGAACATGCCGGACGCGGTGTGCGTTGCGGGTTTGGTTGGGTGCTCGTAGACTGCCGCCATGGTCCCGGACGCCGCGTTCTTCATCTCCGACGCACACCTTGGCGCGGAGTCGAGAGACCGTGAGGCCGCCCGTGAATCCCATCTGCATTCGTTTCTCGCCTCGCTGCCGGGACGGGCTGGCTCGCTCACCATCGTCGGCGATCTGTTCGACTTCTGGTTCGAGTACGGCACCACGATCCCCCGCCGCCACTTCCACACCCTGTGCGCGCTCGGCCGCGTTCGCGCGGCCGGCATTCCGATCACGTATCTCGGCGGCAACCACGATCACTGGCTCGGCACGTTCCTGGCGGACGAACTCGGTGTGACCATCCATGACGGTCCGCTCACGCTCGATGCCCAGGGCCGAAAGCTGTGGATCCATCATGGGGATGGATTGATCGGCGGCGACCTCGGCTACAAGGTTTTGAAAAAGGTGCTGAGAAACCCCGTCTGCATCGGCCTCTACCGCGCGATCCACCCCGATCTGGGCATTCCGCTCGCGGGGTGGGTGTCGCGGCAATCCCGCCATTCGCGGGATCAGCGCAAACTCGATGGCGACCTGCTGGTTCGCGAAATCGCCCGGCCCCGGTTCGCGGAAGGCTACGATGCCGTGATGATCGGCCATTTTCATCACGCCTTCGAGCACCACGAAAGTGGACGGGACTTCATGGTGCTCGGCGACTGGATCGAGCGCTTCACCTACGCCGTGCTCGAAAACGGCCGGTTGCGCCTCGAAACCTGGCCGATGGCGGGGGAAGACCCGCGCCGCAAGTGACCGCCCCGACCCGGGCGCACTTCAGAACTTCGCGGTGAACGAAATCCGGTGCGTGTCGCCGAGATCGAGCTTGAACGGAACCCACGCGTAGTCGAACTGTAGCCCGGTGAGCGCGTAGCCGGCGCCGGCGCTGAAGGTCGAAGCGTCGTCGTTCGCGCGGACGCCGAAGCGCAACGCGGCTCCCGAGACGTCGGAGATCTCAGCACCGAGAATCCCGATGCCGCCGCGCCCGCGAGTGAAGCGTCCTTCGAGTGCCGCGCGCGCCGACATGCGCGCACCCGCCGCGATGGAATAGGACGCGCCACCCTGCACGGCCGCAGGGAGTCCGACCGCTTCACCTTCGATGCCGTTGATCTTGTAGTGCGCGGCCGGGCCGAGGTTCTGAACCGTGAGGCCGAAGTCGAGCGGGCCCGCGGGCTCCCACAGGGCACCGAGGCCGATGCCGTAAGTCGTCACGGCCTCGTTGGCGATGCGCTCGCGGATCATTTGGGCGGAGACGCCGAAACGCACGTCCGGCATCAGGGGTCCGCCATAGCCGAGTGCAAATTCGAGATCGTGCGCCCCGAAGGTACCGATCAGATTGCCGACTTCGTCGCGCTCGTCGATCGGCTCCGAATAGAGCGCGCGCATCGAGGCACCGAGCCCGCCGCCCCAGGCGTGCCCGGACACGGAGAAGTAGTCGTGGCGCAGTGACTGGATCAACTCGCTGTGTCCGCCGCTCACCTGGATTCCACGGGTCGGATCGATCGAGGCGACGTTGCCGAACATCGCCTCGGCGCCGGACGTCATCGTGGCGAGCGCCCCACCGAGTGCCGCTGAACGCGCGCCCGCCGGAATCTCGAGGAACGCGAACCCCGACGGAGCCGCCGTTGCATTCGGCGCCCAGGTGCCGAGACCCGCTCCGGTCGCGAGCGCGAAGGCAAAGACAAGACGGCGCAGGAAACGGGTGCCGCGGTGAACGCGTCGCATCAAGGGGAGCTCCGATAGGTGGCATTCGCGGCGCGTGAGACTGGTGTCTCACACGCCGCGAATGCGAAGGTCGTCGTCCATTCGAACGGGCGCATTCTCGCCGATCCCGAGGGCGGGACGCCACCCAGTGCGATAGGTTCCCGAATCAACGGCGTCCGCGGAATCCGTTGTCTTCGCGCTCCGTCTGCGGGCGCGGAGAACGCTGAGGCTCCGGTGTCCGGGGCGGCGGGTCGTTGCGCGGCGCGCGCTGAACTTCGGGTTCGCTCTTCGGCGCGGGCGGCGGCGGCGGCGACTGACGCCGCTCGATCCGATCCGGTCCCGGTGATTCGTCGCGGTCGCGACGCCCGCCCGGCAGATCCGGACGCGGCGCTTCGCGTGCAGGCACCGGACGTTCGGCGCCACGGCGGACCGACCCGCGATCGCGGACGTCTTCGCCATCGCCACGAGGCTTCAGCGGCTGGTCGCGCCGCAGCCGGCCACCGAGATCTCCACGATCCTTCGAATCGCGATCGCCGAAATCGCCGGTTTGGCGGCCCGTGGGCACTCCGATGCGCCGTCCGAGTCGCTCCTTGGGTGTCGAGGCGATGAAGCCCGGGGGAAGGGCGCGCGACACCGGACGGCGGAACTCGCCGTCGTACTTGGTCGGAGGCACGTAGCCCGTCGGCGGCGGCGTCTTGAAGCGCCGGAGACCTCCGCCCCACAGATTCTGCCAGCGGCCCCAGCCATCCCATGACGACCACGAACGACGGCCGGGATTGCGGAACTGCGGCGGACAGTCGTCGCGATAGACGTAGACGAAGTAGGGGACGCTGCCGAACCAGTACGACGGTCCCCAGTTCCAGTGATAATTCACGCGGAAGTCGAACACGCTGCACGTGGCGTAGTAAGGATCGTATCCGTCCCAGAACGTGTAGCGGTCGGGACGGTGGCAATCGTTGCACAGGTAGCGCGGATAGCGGACTTCGTGATGGAGGTAGTAGCTCGTGTAGGAGGTCGTGAAGCCCTCGGAGTCGTTGGGATCCGCGACGACGCGCCGGCGGATGCGCTCCATGACGACGAACGGATCTCCGACGATGCGTCCTTCGGCCGTGATGCCTTCGCGTTCGTCTTCGGGTGCGCCGTCGTAGCCGAGTTCCTCGGCCTGCCGATCGACCGAACGCAGATACCAGGGCAGCGGCTCGAATGGGTCGAGCGAGGCGATCGCCACGATGAAGCCCTGTCCGACCGGGCCCTGTGCGACGAGTTCCGCCTCGTCCTGATCCTCGCCGAGGCGGTAGGTGCGGCGCCCTTCGAGCATGCCGCTCGAGCGGTCGTATGGGTAGAGCTTGTGAACGTAGCCCTCGGCATCGATCTCGTAGAGAAGGACGTAGGCGTCTTCGGACGGGCGCACTTTGATGTCGATGGCTTCGCCGGGCTTATAGACTCCGTCGTTGCCGCGGTTCGTCCAGACATCGACCGAAAATCCGCGCGCGGCCACGACACCCGGAAGCACCGGGAGCAGAAGCAACGCGAATGCGGTGAGAACGGCGTGGCGTCGAGTCATGATTCGGTCCCTTGCGGCCTCTGGCCTCGCGACTTCTTCGGCCGGGAATCGTCCGAATCGCGCGGAGCTCGTTCGCTCTTACCCCGACGTGGGGCGTCCTGCTCCCGTCGAGAATCTTTGATGCCCTGTCCGGGCCTGCGCTTCCCTTCCGCGTCGTCCTCGTATGGCCGCGACTCGCGATAGCGCCGCGTGGAGCGGTAGCGGTCCGAGTAGCGGAACTTTCCCAGGTTGCGATCGCGTTGCTTCAAAGCCACATAGCGTTCCCGGTACACCCGCATGAGCTGCGGGGACTGGGACCACTGGAACCGATAGCCGTTCGGGGGGCACCAGTCGTAGTACGGGTCCAGAAACCGATAGCCGTGACAATCATAGCAGTAGTAACCGGGTGCCGGACGCGCTGCCGCGTACAACCGGGGTTCCGGCCGCACCGACCGATAGGCTTGCACGCAGCCTGACAACAGCACTGCGAGCCCCACGAACAAACCTATCGCCCGCTGCCACCCCATGTGTTCTTACCCCCTCATGGCACCAGCGCCACGGTGTGCCGGCGGACCCGGCCCCCTTCGCGATTGGCGGGCCGCGCCTTGAGCTCGCGGTTGCCCGGATCGATTTGATAGGCCCAATCGAACTGCGCGCGGCCCGCCGCGAGGCCCGTGACCCTCAGCTTGGCGTAGTGATCGTCGAACGTCCGCACGATGTAACAGTGCCCGACCACGAGTTCCGTGGCGCCGGTCGGCGACCAGCCGCCGGTCGGCGCAAAGTCGATGGCATCGAGTGTGGTCGCGTAACCCGCGTCCTGGATGTCGGTGTCCACGAACGGCGCGACGATCCGATCCACCCCGCTCGAGCGTACATAGTAAACGTCGACCGCCGGATCATCGAACGCGCGCACCGCCCGGGCCGAGAAGTCCCAGCCGCTCGTCGCGGGCTGGTCGGTCGCGTCACTGAGGAACTGGTCGAATCCTTCAGGTCGCGGCGTGTCGAAGGCGAGATCCTTGGATAGGGCGCTCTCGTTGCCCGCATGATCGAATGCGGCGACGGCGAAGAAGCGCGTCTCGCCGTTGGTGAGCCCCTCGATCGTGAATCGGGTGCTCGAGGTGACGCCGACCGGATCGTAGGGGCACCCGTCGCCGTCAGGGCACGGCGCCTCGTAGATCCGGTAGCCGGCCACATCGCCTTCGGTGTTGGCGAGCCAGCTCACGTACACGACGTGGTCCCCGGTCACCGTCACCAGGCCGCGCGGAGCCGCGGGTGCGATGAGATCTCGGGGTGCGGTGGAGTCGTTGCACCCGGCGACCAAGCCTGCCAGGGCGAGCATCGACGTCATGACCAGGGCGGATCTCATGGGCCTGTCCTTTCCGTAAGCGAGGCGATCCTTGGGGTTACGAGTCGCGAACGGAACAGCAACGGCAATGCCCGTGCCATCGCTTTCCTTGTGAGGCGCAGATTGTAGATGGGCTCCGAGTGGACGGGGCCATCCTTATGCGCCAACAAGTTACGGGGCGGGGACGGGCGGAGAATCGCGGATCCACAGTCTTCGCCACACCGACGACGGCAAAAACAGTGCGGCGCGGTCTCACGTGTGTGTGAGCCGCGCCACACTTTCTCGAAACGAGGACACCGGCTTCGAAGAGCTAAGCCGCGTCGACCGAGGCATCCCCCAATGCTGGCCGAAGTTGCTAGAAACCGGTGTCCTTGAATACCCCGGGGCGCTCAACTTGCAGCGGGATCAGGAGCCCTCGTCGTCAGCGGACCCGCCGCCTGTCGTATCAGGAGCACCCCGGGAATATGAAAAGTCGTGGGTGGTGTTCGATGTTCGGAGTGTTACTCCAAGCTAGCCGGTCGTAGAGGGCGGTGCATTCGTCCTTGTGAGACTGGGGCTCGTAACCCTTGACCGACTCCTACGGAACCGGCTAGCCCAGATGTCTTGTTCGTCCAGCAATCGCTCGCTGAACTTGGTTTGGAGGTCCCCCCCCTCCGCCTGATTACTAAAGCACCCTGCATGCCAGCGATCTGACGGCGACAAGACAATCCCGTAACACCATGTCGCACAATCGAATCGAGTTCGATTCGCTTCGCCATTCTTAGTCCTGAGTTTGCCCCGGGTGTTTCGGGTGACACAAGACTTCTGCGTGATTTCGAGGGCAGAATCTAAGTCCGCGCCGAATAAGGGACTTGGGTAGCAATTGTTTTTATGGTGGTGAGGGAAAGAACTTGTGTGTTTCGAGGATGGAGAGACGGGCGGTCTCGGGTTCGCGAGGTCAGCCGTCTTTAAGGGTCTTCAATCGCCGGGGGTCGAGGAACGAATGGACCCCTCTAAGGCAGAACTCGAAGACGTCACTCGCTCACGAGTGGGCCGGGCGACGCTCGATCTTGAAGCTCCGAATCTTGGTGAGCAGCGTCGGGTAGCTGAGGCCCAGCTCCCGCGCGGTACGCGCCTTGTTCCAATGATGGCGCTCGAGTGCCTGGGCGATCATCTTCTTCTCGAGCTGCGAAACGTTGGAGCGCAGGCTCATACCCGGTGCCCGCTCGCCGGCCGCAGGCATCGTCTCCAGCATGTCGGAAGGCAGAAGCGTGGTGTCGAGCGTGTCGCCGTCGTCCGCGAGCACCACGAGACGCTTCACGGTCTTTTCGAGTTCGCGCACGTTGCCGCGCCATTCGTAGTCCAGGAACGCCTTCATCACGCCCGGCGCGAAACCCGTGATCCGCTTCTCCATCTGCTTCGAGTAGTAGCCGAGGAAATGCTGCGCCAGCACGGGCACGTCTTCGCGGCGCTCGCGCAACGAGGGCACGCGAATCGAGATGTCGTTCAGGCGGTAGTAGAGATCCTCGAGGAACCGGCCGTCCTTGATCCGCTCTCGCAGATCGCAGCCGGTGGCGCAGATCACGCGCGCATCCACCTTGCGGCTGCGCGTCGCTCCGACCGGGCGGATCTCGCCGCTGTCGAGCACGTGGAGCAGCTTGGCCTGCACCGTCTCCGGAACCTTCTCGATCTCGTCGAGGAAGATCGTCCCGCCGCTCGCTTCCTCGAACAGGCCGACCTTGTCGCGGACGGCACCCGTGAACGCACCCTGGACGTAGCCGAACAGCTCGCTCTCGAGCAGCTGCTCGGGCAGTGCGGCGCAGTTCACCATCACGAACGCCTTGTCGCGCCGGTTGGAGACCTCGTGCACGACCTGAGCCAGCAGGCCCTTGCCGGTGCCGGTCTCGCCCATGAACAGAATGGTCGCCGAGCTGTCGCCGACCTTCGCGATCAGCTTGAGGATCGAGGTCATCTCGCGTGAATCGGTCACGACGCGCTCGACGCCGGGCATCGGCTTGAGCTTGTCGCGCAGTTGCTTGTTCTCGGCGAGCAGCAGCGAGCGCTGGGCTTCGACGATCGCGACCGCGGCGCTGTTCGCGAGTACCGCGAGCAGATTCAATTCGCGCTGGCGGAACGGGCCGAGCAGATTGTCGTTGAGGCGATCGACGTAGACCATGCCGACCGACTGCGACGGGAAATTGAGCGGCACGCACACGAGCGATCCGACGTTCTCGAGCGCGTCGGTCAGCGCCGCGCCGAAGCGAGGATCGGCAGTGACCCGGCTCGAGAACACCGGTCCGTTCTCGGCGATGCGGCTGCCGCCGACACCTTCGATCACGCGCAGGATGCGGCGCGCGCGATCGCGGCCGAGCCCGTACTGCGCGACGACTTCGAGCCGTCCACCGCCGTGGCTGAACGCCACAAATCCGCGATCGCCGCCCGCGCTCTCGACCGCGAGGCGCACGGTGCCCGCGAGCAGGCCGTCCATGTCGCTGGTCTCGCGGAACAGACGGTTGGCTTCCTCGAGTGCCCGGAATTCGTTGCAGGTCGAAAGCGAAACCGCGACGTACTGCTGCTCGAGTTCGCGGCGCAGCGCCTTCGCGCGCTCCTCGGTCTCGGCGGATCCGGCATCGGCGAGCCATTGCTCCGCCTTCTCGAGCAGCGACAGCGCCTGATCATAGTGATCGCGTTCGCTTTCGAGCCGCGCGAGCGTGATGAGCGCCTCGGCCGCGAGTGCGATCACGCCGAGCTCGCGGAACAGCGCGGCGGAACGCTTGGCGGCATCACCGACTGCCTCGAGCGGCACCCGCAACCGGGTGCTCTTCGGCAGGTCGAGCAGTGCCTCACCCCACATCGACAGGGTCACGGCGAGTTCATAGGTCTCGCCGAGTCCTTCGAACACCTGAGCCGCCGAGCGGATCTTGGCTTCGAGCGCGGCGGGATTCCCGCGGATCGCATCGAGGCGCGCGAGCCCACGCTCGGCGACCGCATGCTCCACGCGATCACCGATATGCTCCGCGACCATCATGCCGCGCAGCAGATGCGACTGCGCCTCGTCGATGCGACCGAGCGCGGTGAAGGTGAGGCCGAGGCGCGTCTCCAGTTCCGCGACGAGATCACCCTGCGGCGCGAGCGCGATCGCCTCCTCGAGCGCCGGCGCGATGTGGCGCTCGGCGGAGATCGCATCGCCGCGGTCGAGTGCCAGTTCTCCCAGGAACTCGCGCGACAGGATCTGTTCGCGGCGCGCTCCGGCGCGCGTCGAGAGCGTGAGCGCGCGCTGGAAGTGCTCATCGGCGCGCTCGAACTGGCGGCGTCGGCGGCAGAGCATGCCGAGCGCCAGCAAAGCAACCGACTCGCCCTGCGCATGTCCGATGTCGCGCGAGATCTTGAGCGACTGGCGGAAGTTTTCTTCAGCGAGATCCCACTGGCCGAGACGATAGCGGATCAACCCGAGATTCTGATTGTGGCCCCGCATCCGCGCGTAGAGGCCGGCGCGCTCGTCGAGGCGCAGCGCCTGTTCGATGAAGCGGGTCGCTTCACGCCATTCGCGCAGGTTCTTGTAGACGAGACCGAGATTGTTGAGTGCGGTCACCAGGCCTTCGACATCGTCGATGCGGCGGAACGTGGCAGCCGCGCTCTGAAGCCAGTCGATCGCCTCCTGGCTCTGACCGAGTCGCGCACTGCACAGACCGAGCGTCACACTGACCTGTCCGACGATGCGGTGTTCGTCGGTGTCGCGCAGCACGCGATAGCAGTAGTGCGCGTACCGGCGGCTGCGGCGATGGAGCCCGCGGTCGGCGAGCACATGCGAGAAGCGGGCGGCAATCCGCGCGTTCCACCGCGAATCCATCAGCAGTCGCGCGGTCGCGCGTGCTTCGATCAGCGCCGTCATCGCGCCATCGAAGTCTCCGCGGCGGCGATTGGCTTCGGCAAGCCGCTCGAGCAGGCGGCACCGCTCCGCGGGCTCCGACGCGCCGACTTCGCGAAGAGCCGCGACATATTCCTCGGCGGCACCGACGAAATTGTCGGCCGCGAGATGAAGATCGCCGATCGCTTCATGCTGCGGCGCCCCGCTCCTTTCGGAGCGGCGGGCCTGAGCCAGATCGGGGGGGATCGCTCGCTGCACTTTTCAACCCTCGGTGATCACGACCGCATCGGAGCACCCTGGCTGTCCTTTCCAGGGCACGATCACATTGCTGGTGACGAGTGGGTACTGACGACTACCAGCCCACTCCGAGATACCGTGCTGCCCATGCCGCGATGATCCAGCGATAACCCGTCGGAGTGGGAATGATGGCTGCGCCGGAACCGTTGCCGGTGCTCGGCGGACCGTTCTTCCCGTTGTCTCCCACATCGGGCTCGCCTGCGTTCGCCATCGCGCCTGGCTTCAGTTGTCCGTACGAGGAGTTCGATCCGGGGCGCAATAGCGTGCGCGCTCCGGCTTCCGCGTTCAGACAGGCGCAGAAAGCGATCGCGAACAGAATCACGGCGATCAGGAGCCTGTTGCGAACTTTGAACATTGCGTTGCCGCTCCCCTCTTGAAACCTCAGTGAAATGGAAAGAGGTTTTCTAGCCGCTGCCGGCGGAGGGAGCCGGTTGCGGTAATCAAAGCTCTGCGTGAGACCTGGGGACCTCAAAACTTTTGATTGCCGGTGCTCAGTATCCGCCCGTACCCGAAGGCGGGTCAACGGGGAAGTTCGCCTCGGATGCAGATTCGATCGGAGCCGAGGTCGCAGCCCCGAGGGCGACCGACTCTTCCGCGGCCAGACGGGCGAGTCCATACCGGAGGCCCTGCGTGGAGCAGACCAGCGCGGTCGACGGAAATCGCTCCATCAGAGTCCGGACCACGAGCGCGCCGGCGATCACGATGTCGGCCCGGCCCTCACCCATTGCCGGCCACCGACGGCGCTCGTCCTCGGTGCTGCGGGACAGCCGATCGACCAGCGCGATCAGGCGTTCCCGGGGGATTCGCCAGCCTTCGAGCAACGTGGGTTCGTAGGACGAGAGCACCCGGTCGGTCATGGCGAGGACCGTGACGGTGCCTCCTACGCCTGCGAGAACCGGGGTTACTGGTGGCATGGATGCACAGTGGTGCATGACTTCAGCCTCGACGTGACGGCACAGCGCTTCCATTTCATCCCCGGTGGGAGGATTGCCGAGCAGGAATCGCTCGGTGAGGCTCACCGCGCCGAAACTGAGGCTGGTCCAGCGTCCGGGAACCGAGCCGAGCCCGCTCACGACCTCGGTGCTGCCGCCGCCGATGTCGAACACGATGCACGGGCTGCGGCGGGCAGCGGCTCCCAGGCCCAGCACCACAGCTCCATAAACCATGCGAGCCTCTTCGTCGCCCGAGAGGATGCGGACCGCCACGCCGGAACGCTCCGAAATCAAGGCAGCGGTCTCGGGTCCGTTGTTGGCGCTCCGCAGGGCAGCCGTGGCCGCGGCCAGCGTGTGCGTGGCACCCAGCGATCGCGCGCGTTTGGCGAAATCGGCGGTCAGCTCCGCAGCCCGCTCCGCCAGCGCCTTCTCGATCATGCCGGTGCGCCCGAGGTCGCGGCCCAGCCGGCACGACTCGCCCGCTCGGGAGACGGTCGTCAGCACGCGGTCCTCGCCGTCCTGGAGATCGGCGACGAGCAGCCGGATCGAGTTCGAGCCGATATCAATTGCACCGACGCGCATGTGTTTCACAGGAGGAAGTCCTCAAGCTCGCGGGCCCTTCCTCGCGAACCCCCGACGGGCTGCAGTTCGGGATCCTCAGCGGGCTCCTTCGCGACATGGGCCGGGTTCAGGCGTTCCGGCGCAATGCGTTGCGCTCCATTGCGGTCGGCATCCAGGGAGTTCCCACTCGGGATTGCCGGGACGTCGAACAGGGGAGCGTCATCGCGGCCCGCGTCCAGCGGAAGCGCCCACGCCAGCAGAGCCACCACGCGCGGGTCCTCGCGAACACAGAAGACCACCCGCTTGCCCGATCGGCGGCTGGAAACGAGTCCCGCACGCTCGAGCACCTGAAGGTGCCGGGTGGTGCAGGACTGCGAGAGACCGACGAGCATCGCCAGCTCGGTGACGCATCGTTCGCCGCGCACGAGTTCGGCCATGACCCGAAACCGGGATCCGTCCCCGAGACACTGCAGCACGCGCTGAGATTTGAACCATTCTGGATTCATTGCGCCGCAATGCATACCATCTGGCTCGATTGACTGCAAAGGATTCGCTTTGCTAGCGTCCATGCGATTCGGAAGCGGCACGCCGCCCGCCCCCACCCTTCAGCCCGATTCGGATCCGCCATGCTCCCGAGCACGCCTTCGCCGGCACTCCATCCTCCCAATTTCCATGGAATGAGCCGGGACGATCTTGCCCGGGTTCTGACCGAGGCCGGAGAAGCCGAATATCGCGCGGATCAGATCTATGCGTGGGTCTACCAGAAACACGAGCGCACCCCGGAACGGATGACGAATCTGTCGGCGAGCCTGCGTGAACGGCTGCACGAAATCGTCGACACGCGCCTCGCCGGGGACATCTCGGTCCACTCGACGAAGGACGGCCTCACTCAGAAGTTCGTGCTCACGCTCGCGGACGGCGCACGGGTCGAGTGCGTCTCGATGCGCACGGACCGCCGCCTGACATTCTGCCTCTCGAGCCAGGTCGGATGCGCACTCAAGTGCTCGTTCTGCGCGACCGGGTTGATGGGGTTGCTGCGCAATCTCAAGCCCTCAGAGATCGTCTCGCAAGTCGTGGCGATGGGTGACTACCACGGCTGGAAGGACAACCGCTTCAACCTCGTGTTCATGGGCATGGGCGAGCCGTTCGCCAACTACGATGCGGTGATGAGCGCGATCCGCATCCTCCATGAGCCGCGCGGCCTCAACATCGGGGCGCGTCGCATCACGGTCTCGACCAGCGGCCTGGTGCCGCAGATCGAGCGGCTCGGTACGGAAGGTTTGGCGCTGGGACTCGCGATCTCACTGCACGCGACCACCGACACGCTTCGCGATCAACTGGTGCCGGTGAACAAGCGCTGGCCGATCCGCACGCTGCTCGATGCGGCGGCCGCTTATGGCCACAAAGTCGGCAGGCGCGTGACCCTCGAATACACACTGCTCGGAGGCGTCAACGACTCGCTCGCCGATGCCGATCGCCTCAGCGCGTTCGCGCGCGAGCTGCCGAGCAAGATCAACATCATCCCCTACAATCCGGTGCCGGGCCTCGAATGGAAGCGGCCGACGCCGGACTCAATCCGGCAGTTCGCGGAGTGGCTGTATCCCAAGGCGCCCGCGGTCACCGTGCGCAACACGCTGGGCGGCGAGATCTGGGCGGCGTGTGGACAGCTCGGCGGCCTGAGCCCGGCAGCATGAGTTCGGAATCTTTCGCAGCCGGGGCATGACGCTCCGAAACCGGCTCCTGGTTGCGCTCCTCGCGCTGGCGCTGCTTCCCACCGCGGTCTTCACCTGGTTCACACTCGATCAGCTCGGACGCTCCATCGATCGCTGGTATCGACCGGGTGTGGCCCGCGCGCTCGAAGCCGGACTCGAGATCGGCAAGGGTTCACTCGCGCGCTTCGAATCCACGCTGCTCACCCAGTCCGACGTGTGGGCGTCGCGCTGGACGGGATCGCTGTCCTTGGCGACCGAGCAATCGTGGAGCGCGCAGCTGGCGGCGGCGGGCGTCGATTTCCTTCAGGTGTACCGGCGCGATGCGAGCGGGCAATGGCAGCGGGTCGCACAGGTGACTCCGCGCGGCGTGATCCAGGCCACACCGCTCGATCTCGCGAATGCGATTTCGCCCGCGCTCGAGTCCGGCGAAGTACTGCGTTTCCCGGCCGGCGCGATCGCGGGCGTGAGCCAGGCGGCGGGCGGTGATGCGGTCGTCGCCGGTGTGCGCGTGAGCCCGGAATTCTTCGAGCAGATCGAAAACCTCGGCACCGGCACCGGTTACTATCGCCAGCTCGGTGTGTATGTGGATCTGCAACGCCGCGTCTACATGATCATGGTCGCGGCGATCGTCGTGATGCTGGTCGCCGGTGCGGTCTTCCTCTCCCACACGATCGCGCGCGACACTGCGCGGCCGATTCAGACGCTGTCGGAAGCGTTGGAGCGCGTCGCCGCGGGGGATCTCGCGGCACGGGTCGCGCCCGCCGGGGCGCTCGAGCTGCGATCGCTCGGGTCGTCGTTCAACCAAATGGCCGCGGGACTCGAATCCGCGCGTGAAGCGGTCCAGCAGGCCGAACGCGAAGCCGCGTGGCGCGATGTCGCGCGAAAACTCGCGCATGAGTTCCGCAATATCTTGACGCCGATGCAGCTCTCGCTGCAGCTGGTCGAGGCGCAGATCGCGGCGGTGCCGGAAGCCGAGCGTGAATCGTTCCGCCGCAGTCTCGCGAGCGTGCTGCGCGAAGTCGACCATCTGCATCGGCTCGCTGAGCAGTTCTCACAGTACGCGCGGCTGCCGGAACCGCGGTTCGAGTCGTTCGATCTGGACGAAATCGTGCGCGCGATCCTCCAGGCGAACACCGCCATGCTCGACCCGGTCGAGTATCGGTGCGAAGCTGCTCCGATCCTTGGCGACCGGTTGCTGTTGACGCGCGCGATCCACAACCTCGTCCTCAATGCGCGCGAAGCCAGCCCGCCGCACGCCGCGATCGAAATCGAAGTCCGCGCGAACGCGGAACAGGTCACGCTCGTGGTGCTCGATCGGGGTGCCGGTCTCCCGCCCGCAGTGCGCGGCCGGCTGTTCGAGCCGTACGTGAGCACGAAAAGGCGCGGCAGCGGACTCGGCCTGTCGCTGGTGCGCGACATCGTCCAGCAGCACGGCGGTACGATCACGCTCGACGACCGCGAAGGCGGCGGCGCCGAGGCCCGGGTCGCGCTGCCACGGGCCGCAGGCGCATGATGCGCGGAATTCTGAAAGGAAACGAGGGACGATGACGATGAGCAGGCGGCTGGACGTGCTGGTAGTCGACGATGATCCCGCCATCCGCGACGCGCTGCGCGCGGTGCTGGAACACGCGGGGCACACGGTCGCCGAGGCGGAGACCGGCGAACGCGCGATCGCGACGCTCGAGGAGCGCCGCTTCGACGTGGTGCTGCTCGATCTCGCGATGCCCGGCATGCATGGTCTCGACGCGCTCGAACGCATCCGAGAGAACGCGCCCGACGTCGGCGTGATCGTGGTCTCGGGCGAGGCGACCATCGCCAACGCGATGCGCGCCGGCCAGCGCGGCGCGTTCGATTTCATCGAGAAGCCACCGGATCGCGAGCGTCTCCTGGATGTCGTGATGCAGGCCGCGCAGATCACCGGCCTGCGGCGCGCCGCGAATTCCAAACCCGGCGACGACCTCGGGATTCTCGGATCGAGTTCCGCGATCGCGGCACTCATCGAGAGCGTGCGACGGGTCGCTCCTTCGCAGGGACGCGTGCTGATCACGGGCGAGAACGGATCGGGCAAGGAACTCGTCGCGCAGGCGATCCACGTGCTCTCCCGGCGCGCGTCGGGACCGTTCGTCAAGATCAACTGTGCCGCGATCCCCAAGGATCTGGTCGAGAGCGAACTGTTCGGCTACGAGCGCGGAGCGTTCACCGGCGCGCTTCAGAGCAAGAAGGGACGCCTCGAACTCGCGGACCACGGCACGCTGTTCCTCGACGAGATCGGCGACCTGGCACTCGACGCGCAGGCCAAACTGCTGCGCGTGATCGAAACCGGCGAAGTCGAGAAGGTCGGCGCGACCCGCACGCAGACCTTCGATGTCCGCATCGTCGCCGCGACCAACAAGGACCTCGCCACGGCGGTCGAAGACGGCAGCTTCCGGCAGGATCTGTTCTACCGGCTCAACGTGCTTCCCCTTCACGTGCCACCGCTGCGCGAACGTCCAGCGGACATCGCGCCGATCGCGGAACACTTTCTGAACCAGTTCTGCACGACGGAAGGACATGCGCCGAAACGCCTGACGCCGGATGCGCAGACGTTGCTCGAGGAATACCACTGGCCGGGGAACGTACGTGAGTTGAGAAATCTCATGGAACGCGCCGCGATCCTGGTGGAAGGAACTGAAGTGCGCGCCGAGGATCTCACCTCGTGGCTCGAGCGCAGCGCGGAACACGGCGATGGAGTCGGTCTGCGTGGCGAGATCGAACGACGCGAGGCGGAGGCGATTCGCAAAGCGCTCGAAAGCGCGAACGGGAATGTCACGCAAGCCGCGACCGGCCTCGGCATCGATCGCACGAATCTGCACCGCAAGATGCGCAAGTACGGAATCGCCCGCCGGTGAGTGGCGAACCCCTCGGAGGTACCGCAGTGACCCACCGCCTCATGCGTTGCTATATGTGGCTGATCGCGCTGGCCTTCGTGGTGGGCATGCTCCCGGTGCGCGCCAGCGCCGATGAGTCGCCGATCCCGATGCCCGATTCGCTCACGTTCGCGCCCGATGACGATGTGACCGACGAGTCGCTGCTCGACCGCGCGACATCACCCAACGAAGCGCGTTCGCCGCGCGCTCCGTTCGGCGAGCAGCTCATCACCGATCCCGATACGTGGCGGCAGCGCGGAGGCATCACGCGTTCGCACGTGATCCTCGACTACAACCGGGTCGACCGGCTGCGCATCGGGTGGGGCTATGAGATCCAGGACCTGGGTACGATGCGACCGCGCGCCGGCGCCAGGCTCGAGTACGCGTTCCAGCGCGAGCGCGTGCTCTACGGCCTGCAGGTGGAGCAGCCGATCGTCGACCCCGAGCGCTTTGCTGCCGGCTTCTCGGTGTCGCGGCGCACCGATCACAACGACCTTCAGCAGGTTCCCGACGTCGAAAACAGCTTCGCCCTGCTGTTCGGCCGCCAGGACTATCGCGATTACTTCGAACGCGAAGGCGGCGGCGTCTACGCCTCAGTGCGCATGCCCGGCATCTCGACGTTCAGTGTGCACCTGCGCAAGGACGAGTACCGCTCGCTCGCGCTGGACCGCGGCACGCGCTCGTTCTTTCAGCGTGACCGCGAGCTGCGCGACAATCCCGCGATCGATCCGGGTGAGGCACGCACGATTTCATGGCGGCTCGAACAGCGCGGACACACCAGCGCGCGCCTGCGCGCCGGGTTCACGCACTGGGTCGATCTCGAGCGCGCGGGGCACGGCCGGGGCGGTGACTTCGAATACACGCGGCTGCTCGCCGACGTGCGCAGCGTATTCCGCCTGTCGCCGGCCAGCACGCTCGCGCTGCGGATCGCGGCGGGGCATGGAATCGAAGGGACGATTCCCGCGCAACGCATCTTCGTCGCCGGCGGCGTCGACGGTCTGCGCGCGCACACCTTCGGAACCTATCGCGGCAACCAGCTGCTGCTCACGCAGACCGAATACACGATCGGACTGTGGCGGCTGCGCAGCGACTTCTTCCAAGGTGGACTGCACGCGATCGCGTTTCTCGACGCGGGACGCGCGTGGCAGAACGACGCGCATCACTGGGACGTAGGGCGCCAGCGCCTGGCCGCCGACGCCGGCATCGGCCTCGGCACGTCCGAAGACAACCTGCGCATCTATGTCGCAAAGAACCTGCATGAGTCCGGCTCCGATCCGGTCGTGAGCTTCCGGCTCAAGCGCCCGTTCTGAACGGCCGGCATACTCGCGATGTTTCGCATGCCCGGGCTCGCCGCCACGCTGCTCGCGCTCGTCGTGCTCGCGCCGGCCGCGGATGCGCTCACGGTGGACGTGCAACGTCCGCGTGAACGTGAGGGCTACCTGTGGGTCGACCTCCAGCTCGACGATCTGTTCCCGCCGCGCGTCGAACAGAGCCTGTCGCGCGGAATGCCCGCGACGTTGCTGCTGCACGTCGAACTGTGGCGTCGTCGCAGCGGTTGGTTCGACCGTCTGGAGAGCACGTTCGAATCCCCGCTCAAGATCCGCTACGAAGTCTGGAGTGAGAACTTTCACATCGAGCGTCCGGGGGCCGCGAGCATGACGCTCAGCTCGCTCGACTCGGTGCGCATCGTGCTTTCGAGGCCGCTGTCGTTGCCGGTCGGCCGCATCGCGCAGATCGATGCCGGGGCCCGCTACTACCTCGCGGTTTCGGTGACGCTCAAGCCGCTGAGCGTCGAAGATCTCGAAGAAGGGGAAGGCTGGCTGTCGGGCGAAGTGGAGTCGAAGCGCCGCTCAGGGTTCGGCGTGATCACGGGCCTCCCGCGCTCGGTGTTCGACGCGGTGCGTAACTTCGCGGGATTCGGTGATCAGCACGCGCGCGCGAACTCGGGCGAGTTCGAGTTGTCGACGTTGTTCCGTCACTGAACCGCGCAGCGCCGCCGCGCGAGGTGACGCGAGGCGTGGCTTCAGGGGACGACGATGATGCGCGCAGCGCTGTGACGCGCGCCGCGCGGCCGCGCGAACAGCACGCCCGGTGCCACCGGGCGTCCCGCCGCGTCGAAGCCGTCGAAATTCCATTCGATTGCGCCCGCGGTCGCACGGGGCGCGAGGCTCGCGATCCGTCGTCCGCCGGCATCGAACAGGTCGAGCGGCACCTCGCTCGCGCCGGCCAGCGTGAACCGCAGCGCGCCGCGCGTGGGGTTCGGCGAAGCAAGAATCGGAAGCGGAGCCGTGACGCCGGCGAGCCCGAGCATGAACGACGAGAGTCCGGGAACATCCTCGGGCGAAGCGAGGCTCGAGTTCTCGATCGTGCCGGAATAGGTCGCCCGCGGTCCGCCGAACAGCGCGCGGAAGTCCTCGGCGAAAATCTCGTGCGGACGATCCGCGTGCGGGGCCGTCGGCGAGTAGCGTGCGTCGTCGATCTCGCGGAGTCTGCGATACGTGTCCCAGCGACCGTCACCGTCCGGCATCAGCGCGTGATGGACGACATGGCCCAGCTCGTGAACGAACTCGGCATGCTGGTGTTCGCGCGTGAGCGGACGCACACCGGGCGACATTAGGATCAGCCGCGGGCCGGCTGCCGATTCGATCTGCGCGCGGCGCGGATAGGGCAGCAGGAAGACTTCGGCCGAGATCCCCGCAACCGGGAAGCTCAGCTGGGCGAGGGCCGCCGTGACTTCCGCGGCGTCGAACGGATGGAAGGCGCCGTCTCCCGGGTTGATGATGCCGGGATCGTCGGTCGACGTGATCAACTCGAAGCGCCACCCGCCGGGAAGCGTGATCCACAGCCGACCTTCGGAGTCCGGCGCACAATATTCACGCAACGTGCTCGCCGCGTCGTGGATGACGAGCCCCTGAGCGGTACCCGAGGCGTCGACCTCGTGTGCGGGCAGCGGGGTGCTCATGAATGGCGCGAGCGACAGCACCAGGGCGAGTGGACGGAGGGCGTGAAGAGCGTTCATATACGAACGTCATAACGCCATATCCGTGCCCCCGACCCCCCCGGGGTCGGGTTTCGATCAGCCTGCGAAACCTGTTGCGGGACATGAAGATCGATGCCCGCTCACACCGCCTTCAGCGCGCTTCGCCGGGGATCGTCGATCGAAACGGGGCCGGACCACCCAGCGGGCGCCTTTGAAAGCGGGGTTTCCCCCGGGGGATGTCCCGGATTCAGGCGACCGGAGTCGCCGGAATGATGGTCGGGTCAGCGGGAGGCGACACGGTGTTCGCCGGTGCCGGCATCGCACCATCGCGAGGACGCGATCCGAGCCGCGACAGCAGCACCGCCCCGGTGCCGACCACGGACAGACCGAGCACCATGAGCGCCCCGAGCAGCGTGAAGAACAGCGCGAACGTGCGTACCGCGCCCTGGGGTCCTGCGAGGATTGCGCCAAGTGCGAAGAACATCGCGACGAACAACGTTCCCGCAGCAAGCGGAGCCATCGGCTGGCCGTCGCCGATCTTGCGGCGCAGCAACCGGCAGCCGAGGACGTACGAGGTCGTCAATTGTCCGGCCCACACAATGAAGATGTAGGCGAGCGGCAGCATGAGCGCGAACGGGATACCGACCACGGTGATGAGCATGAGGACCACGGCGATCACGACCAGCGGACCCGAGGCCACTCCGAGCACGAACGAGCCCGCGGTCCGCTGCGACGCGGTGAGCGCCACGCGGCGCATGCGATGCGGGAAGACGAGCGCCAGCATCCAGCCGAGGATCAGCGTCATGATCCAGCTGCCGAGCACCGACAGCAGCAGGACGCGCAGCGTGGGAACTCCGGGATGCCACGAGAAGAGGCCGAGCGACACGCTCTCACCATTGACGATCGCACCCGCGGCCTGATCGAGCGCGCCGCCGATCGCCACCACGTCGCCGTCCACGACCGCGCCCGGCTCGAGACTGACCGAACCGAACACCGCGGCCACGTTTCCCGCGACATGACCCGCGACCTGGACGGATCCGAACACGGCGACCACATCACCCTCGATCCGCTCGTCCTTGGCGACCTCGGCATCGGCGAACACGCGCACGAGACCCGCGCTGCCGTCGTCCACCACCACGACCGGTCCATTGATGTGGACCGAGCGCCGGCGCACCGTCTGCGTGTCGCTGTCGGTGGTGATGCGGATGACACCGTCGCCGATCTTCACCGCACCCTTGACGTCGAGCTCGGTGGATTCGCCGCTCCCGCCGTCGATCCGAATTCCATCGGAGCTGATGCGGATGCTCTTCGCGTGACGCGTCGAGTCGCTCCGGGACTTCGACTGGGCGAGGCTCTGCGCCGGGAGCGCGGCGATGAACGCCGCGGTGGCGACCGTCATCAGCATCAGGGCCAGCGTGCCCCGCACCCTCGAGAGCGATCGCGCCCCGGAATTCGTCCTCATGTCACACCCCCATCAGTCCGAGCGGATCGATCCGGCGCGACGCCGAGCGGTCGCGTCCATGAAGCCACCACAGCAGCGCGATGCAGATCACCGCGGCCGCCCACAGCGCCACTTCCACCGGCGGATGCTGAAGCAGCGACGCCAGTGCGCGCGGCAGCGGGGCAATGCGGTTCAAGAGCGAGGCGAGCGCGCCCCAGCCGTTGGCGATGCCGAGCGTGGCGAAGGCGAGCGCGTTGAGCACGAACATGAACAACTGGACCACGTGGCGCGACGCTTCCGCGGAGGCGACATCGAGCCACAGTCGCGCGCCGGGCAGATTGGCCGCGACCACGGCCGCTGCCACGCTTGCCGCGAGCGAACCGGCGTAGGTCCAGCCCACGGTGCGCAGCCAGCGCTGGCGGATACGGGAAGGGACGACGGCAGCGAGCACGCGCTGGGTGAGCGCGGGGCCGGGATCAAGCAGCGGGGTCGAGTCGAGGGTATGGAACACGCGGGTCCATGCGGCCAATTCTGCGGCGCATCCGGCGCAGCCACGCAGGTGTTCGCGGAACGCGGCGACCTCGGCCGGAGCGAGCGCGTCGTCGAGGTAGTCCTCGACGCGCTGGGTCTCGATGCATGCTGGCTTCACGAGTGTTCTCCCTCGATGCGCCCCCGAAGCAGTGCGCGTGCCCGGTGGATTCGAGCCTTCACCGTGCCCAACGGCATTTCGAGCGCGGCTGCGATCTCGTCGTACGACAGGTCTTCCTGGTGTCTCAACATCACGACAATTCGATAATGCGGCGGCAGGCTGTCGATCAGATCCTGCGTGTTCCGCTCCTCTTCCTCCCGGGACGTGATTTCGTCGGGCCCAAGCCCCGGATCTTCGATATCCATCTGCCGCTCTTCGCCCGAACCGGGCTCCGACATCGAGAGCGAGACCGACGGCAACCGCCGCCTGCGAATGTGGTCGATGCACAGCCGTGAAGCGATCGTGAACAACCAGGCCGCGAACGGCCGCGTCGGATCGTATCGGGCCGCCGCGCGGAACATCCGCACGAACGTCTCCTGGGTCAGATCCTCGGCATCCTCCCGCTGGCGAACCATGCGCCACGCCAGCGAGAAGATTCGAGCCTGATAGCGTTCGACGATGAGGCCGTAGGCCCGCTCATCGCCCTCCAGGCACCGCCGTACGAGTTCGGCGTCGTCGTCAGTCACGTGCGCGGCACATCTACAGCCCGCCTACGCGCGGCACGGGGCGAAAGTTTCATGGGGAGGCACCATAGGCGGCGGATTCCGGGGTGGTCAAGGGCTTCAGGCATCGCAACTTGCAAGCTCCGACGCCTTGACCACAGTCGGCGGCTCCCGTAGCCTGCGGCCCCTATGGTCCAGATCATCCAGCTACAGGCGCGAGAAATCATCGATTCCCGGGGCAATCCCACGATCGAGGTGGAATGCCTGCTCGAAACGGGCGACCGTGGCCGGGCGGCCGTGCCGTCCGGGGCCTCGACCGGCGAACACGAAGCCCTCGAACTGCGCGACGGCGACAAGGATCGCTTCCGCGGCAAGGGTGTGCTCCAAGCGGTCCGTCATGTCCATGAAACCATCGCCCCGCAGCTGATCGGCCACGACGCGTCCGACCAGCTCGGCATCGATCGCCTGCTCATCGATCTCGACGGAACCCCCGCCAAGCGCAAGCTCGGGGCGAACGCGATTCTCGGGGTTTCGCTGGCGGTCTCCAAGGCCGCGGCCGGCGCCCACGGTACCCCGCTCTACCGGTATCTGGGCGGTGTCCACGCCCGCACGCTACCGGTCCCGCTCATGAACGTCGTGAACGGCGGTGCGCACGCGGACAACACGATCGACATGCAGGAATTCATGATCGTCCCGTGCGGCGCGCCCTCGTTCGCCGAGGCGATCCGCTGGGGTGCGGAGGTCTTCCACACGCTGGCGGGAATCCTCAAGGCGCGCGGCCTCACCACCGCAGTCGGCGACGAAGGCGGTTTCGCGCCCAATCTCAAGACCAACGAGGACGCCTTGAAGGTGCTGGTCGAGGCGATCGAGAAGGCCGGCTACACGCCGGGCACCCAGATCGCGCTGGCGCTGGATGTCGCGGCGAGCGAACTGTACAAGAACGGCTCCTATGTCTTCGAAGGCGAAGGCGGACGCACGCTCACCGCGGCCGGCATGGTCGATTACTACGCCGACCTGTGCGGCAAGTATCCGATCGTGAGCATCGAGGACGGTCTCGCCGAGGACGATTGGGACGGCTGGTCGCTGCTCACACGCAAGCTCGGCGAGCGGGTCCAGCTCGTGGGTGACGATCTGTTCGTCACCAACGTCACGCGGCTCGAGCGCGGGATTCGCGAAGGGGTCGGCAACTCGATCCTGGTCAAGGTCAATCAGATCGGCTCGTTGTCGGAAACGCTGAGCGCGATCGAGATGGCCCAGCGCGCCGCCTACACGGCCGTGATCTCCCATCGCTCGGGCGAAACCGAGGACGTCACCATCGCGGATCTCGCGGTGGCGACCAATGCCGGCCAGATCAAGACCGGCTCGATGTCGCGCTCGGACCGCGTGGCCAAGTACAACCAGCTGCTGCGCATCGAGAGCGAACTGGGCGCAAATGCGGTCTACCCGGGCGCTCGCGTATTCGCTAGGATGCCGGTCGGCGCCTGAACGCCGCGCGATCGCGCTCAGACGGCGATCGTCGGAACAGATGAAGCACCGTGCACCGCGCGCCGCCCGCAAGGATTCGGGCCTGCGCCATCATCGATGATCCCCTTTGTCCCGAGGACATGGACGTCATGCGCGACATCGGAAATCGCATCCGTCGTTACCGTCTCTCCCGCTATGCCATGCCCTCCGATCCCATCCGCCGCCGCTTGCACTGGGCGTGGCTCGTCGCGATCGCGTGGTGCGCGTGGGTCGGCTTTCTCAGCGACCACAGCTTCTTCCGCCTGTCGCGGCTGCGTCAGGAGCAGCAGCGCACGGTACAAGAGGTGAACCACACGCGCGCCGAGATTCTCGCCATCGAGAAGGATGCGAAGGACCCGCGGTCACGGCAGGAACTCGCCGAGCGCAAGTTGCGCAGCACGGGCATGGCGCGACCGGGTGAGATCATCTACCGGATGTCGGGGACCGACAGCACGACGCGCTAGATTGTCCGAGCATCTCGATCGGCCCTGATGCGACGAGGCCCCGCGCTCCGGTACGCCGGAATGCGGGGCCTCGAGCGTTTCGCGTCAGCGGGAAATCAGAAGCCGATCCCCAGTCCGAAGCGTCCGCTCACTCCCGAGAAATCCAGCGTGTACGGATCGCCGGTCGGGGTCGGATACGGGAGGCCGGTCTCACTGTCGACGAGCCGATCGATCTTGGCGCTGCGGTACATGACGCCCATCAGCACGTTGAACCGGGACGCGAAGAACATGTGTCCGCCGAACTCCAGGTAGTAGCCCGGCGAATCCTGCGTCGCGACCGTCTTGAGGTTCACGAGATCCGGGATGCCGACGCCTTCCTGCTGGAACAGCGCGCGGTTGTAGACCAGGCTCACCACACCCGCGCCAAAATAGGCGCGCGCCTGAAAGTCGCCCTGATTGTAGGGCTCGAGATAGTAGGCGCCGCCGACGTGCACCGGGATCGAGAGGACTTCGCTGTGCAGCTGGATCGCGAGGTTGAGGGCGGGAAGGTATTCACGATCGCTGACTGCACGGATCTGCCCGACGCCCACGTTCACCGCCATGTTGGGACGGACGAAGTAGCGCAACTGGGCTTCGAACATCCACGCCGAGCCCACCTTCTCCAGCCCCTCGAGGCCGCGCGAAGTGAGCTGCGTCTCGTTGATGAAGTCGATGAATTTGTTGAAGTCACCGCCCTGGATCGAGGAGGGCATCCCCGAAAGGACCAGGCTGCAGCGACTGACCTCGGCCGCAGCACGCACTTCGCCCGGGGCGAGCGACACGGTGAGCAGGGCGGCGAGGCCCGAGATCCATGCGAACCGGCTCGAAATCAAAGTCTAGATCCTCCGCAGCATGCGGCATCAGGTTCCCGGTGCTCAGCGAAACGAGGGCGCAGCATAGTCACGGCCCGCGATGCGCGCAACTCGATCAACGGCGCGCAGATGACTCCGAGTTATGGACGCATTTGAAGATACGCCGGGACAAAAGCCGGACACTCCAAACGGCCCTCGCGTTTGACAGTGTCCATGGTGTCGCGTAGATTCCGCTCCACGTTGCGGGGTGGAGCAGCCTGGTAGCTCGTCGGGCTCATAACCCGAAGGTCGCTGGTTCAAATCCAGCCCCCGCTACCAAAATTAGAACGCCTCGAGGGATCCGTCCTTCGAGGCGTTTTCTTTTTTGTCTTTCGCTGCGTCCGCCAGGCGAGCCTTAGAAGACTCCGAACAGCTTGAGCAACGCCGTGATCACGGCGACGGCGAGCAGCATGGGCACCACGAACAGCCACGAGAACAACTTGTGGTCGAATTTGAGGTGCATGTAGAACATCACGACCAGCGCGAACTTGATGGCCGACAGGATCAGCAGCGTCGGGATCAGGATCGGCTTCAGCGACGGAACGTAGAACACCGCGACTTCGATGGCGGTGATCACGGTGAGGATGACGGCGATGCCGAGGTATTCCTTGGCTCCCGGGTGTCCGTGCCCTTCCGGCTGCGCGCCCTTGTGCTCGCTCATCGGCTTCTCCCTACTGGATCAGGTAGATCAGCGTGAAGATCGCGATCCACACGACGTCGACGAAGTGCCAGTACAGACCGCAGATCTCGACGTCGAGGGACTGGCCGGGGCCGAGCTTGCCCTTCCCCGCCAGAATGAACAGCGACCACAGCCAGATGACGCCGACCGTCACGTGCGTCCCGTGGAATCCGGTCAAGACGTAGAACGTCGCCCCGAACAGATTCGTCTGGAGCTTGAGCCCCTCCAGATAGAACTCGGTGAACTCGTAGCACTGGCCCCCGACGAACACCATGCCGAGCAGTGCCGTCGCGGCGAGCCAGATCTGCGTGCCGCGCTTGTTGCCGCGCTGAACGGCCGCGAGCGCGAGCACCATCGTGAGTGAGCTCATCAGCAGCACGAACGCGCTGAACGACGTGAACGGAATGTTGAGGATCTCGTGCGGATGCGGACCGACCTTGTCGCGGCCCCGGTACACGAGATAGGTCGCGATCAGTGAACCGAACAGCATGCACTCGGAGCCGATGAAGGCCCAGAACACCATCTTCCGGCTGTTGAGGCCGGTGCTGGTGGGATGCGCTTCGTGCCCGGAATCGTGGGCGGCTACGGCAGTACCCGACAATGGAGCGTCCTCCCCGATCAGTCGCAGGGCTCGAAGGCCCAGCAGTAGATGCCGACCACCATGAGGATCAGGCCGGGAATTCCGACGTACCAACCGAACAGGATGCCCGAGAGCAGCATTGCGACTCCGAGCGCGCTCACGAGCGGCCAGTGAGAACTCGGCGGCATGTGGATGGGCCCGTGCATTTGGTTGGAGGCGAGTGCTGCTTCGCGGCTCTCCGGATGCCACAGCGGATCCAGGCTCTTGACCTCGGGAACCGAGGCGAAGTTGTAGACCGGCGGAGGCGACGGAATCGCCCATTCGAGTGTCGCGCCGCCCCACGGGTCGTTCCCGGCCGGCTTACCGTTGCGCACGCTCGACAGCACGTTCCACATGAAGATCAGGATCGCGGGGGCGATCATCAGCGCGCCGACCGTCGACCAGAAATTCATCTCGTTGAAGCCCATGTTCGCGCTGTAGGTGTAGACGCGTCGCGGCATGCCGAGCAGGCCGACGAAGTGCATCGGGAAGAACGCGAGATTCATCGCGATCATCTGCAGCCAGAAGTGCCACTTCCCGAGCCGCTCGTCGAGCATGCGCCCGGTCATCTTCGGGAACCAGTAGTAGATGCCCGCGAAGATGCCCATGATCGCGCCGCCGAACAGCACGTAGTGGATGTGCGCGACGACGAAGTAGGTGTCGGTCTGCTGCAGGTCGGCCGGCGGCGAGGCGTGCATGAAGCCCGACAGCCCGCCCATCGTGAACAGGATGATGAAGCCGATCGCGAACAGCATCGCGCTCTTCAACTCGAGGCGTCCGCCCCACATCGTGCCAAGCCAGTTGAAGATCTTCACGCCGGTCGGTATCGCGATCAGCATGGTCGACAGCGCGAAGAACGAGTCGGCGAGCGGCCCGAGCCCGACCGAGAACATGTGATGGCTCCACACGCCCCAGCCCATGAAACCGATGAAGATCCCCGAGTAGACGATCACCGGATAGCCGAACAGAGGCTTGCGCGAGAACGTCGGCAGCACTTCGGACACGATGCCCATCGCGGGCAGGATCAGGATGTAGACCTCGGGGTGCCCGAACAGCCAGAACAGATGCTGCCACAGCAGTGGGTCGGCGCCGGCGGTCGGGATGAAGAAGTTGGTGCCGACGGTGCGGTCGAACGTCAGGAACACGAGTGCGACCGTGATCACCGGGAACGCGAGGATGATCAGGAACGACGTGACGAGCGTCATCCACACGAACACCGGCATCCGCATGAACTTCATGCCGGGCGCGCGCAGGTTGATGATCGTCACGATGAAGTTGAAGCCGGCGGCCAGTGATGCGATGCCGAGGATCTGGAGGCCGATCGCCCAGAAGTCGACGCCGTGGCCGGGCGAGTACTGTTTGGACGTCAGGTTCGAATAGCCGAACCAGCCGGCGTCGGGCGCACCACCCAGCACGAAGCTGAGGTTGATGAAGATCGCGCCGAACAGGAACACCCAGTAGCTGAACGCGTTCAGGCGCGGGAACGCGACGTCGCGCGCGCCGATCATGAGCGGGATCAGGAAGTTGAAGAAGCTCGCCGACAGCGGCATCACCGCAAGGAAGATCATGGTCGTGGCGTGCATCGTGAACAGCTGGTTGTAGACGTCGGGGCTCACGAAGTTCATGTCCGGACGCATCAGCTGGATGCGGATCATCAACGCCTCGATGCCGCCGATGAGGAAGAAGATGAACGCGGTCACGCCATAGAGAACGCCGATGCGCTTGTGATCGACCGTCGTCAGCCAGCTCCACAGTCCGGATTCGGACGGTGCAGCGGCGTGAACGGTCGCGGCGGTGGTGGCCATGTGGGTTCCTTTCCCGCTACTTGAGGCTGGTCAGGTAGGCGACCAGCGCGGCCACCTGATCTTTGGTCAGGGCCTGATTCGGCATGAGCGAGCCGGGTTTGCGGGCCGGCGGATCCGTGAGCCAGTGTCCGAGATTCTCGGGGGTGTTCTCGTAGATCGCACCCGCGATCGTCGATCGGCTGCCGACGTGCGTCAGGTTCGGCCCGATCACGCCGGCCGAAACGCCGGAAATCGAGTGACACGCGATGCATGCGCCCTGCGAGAAGATGGCCTTGCCCTGGGCCGCGAGCGACGTCGAATCCGGATGGACCGGAGCCGCCTTCTGCCGCTCGACCCATGCGTCGAATTCCTCGGGGGCGTTCACCACCAGCTTCATGCGCATGTTCGCGTGCGACGTGCCGCACAACTCCGCGCACTGGCCCATGTAGGTGCCGGTCGAGTCGGGCTTGAAGAACATGTGGTTCACGCGTCCGGGAATCGCGTCACGCTTTCCGCCCATCGCGGGGAACCAGAAGCTGTGCATGACGTCCACCGTCTCGATGGCGACCGACACAGTGCGGCCGACCGGCACATACAGTTCGCTCGCGGTCGTCACGCCCAGCTCGGGGTACTGGAACTCCCACCACCACTGATGCCCGATCGCGCGCACCTGCAGGGAACCGGCGGGCGCCGGCGCCTGAGTCTTGTAGATGGTGACGACGGTCGGAACCGCGACCAGCGTGAGGATGATGGCGGGCGCGATCGTCCACGCGATCTCGAGCATCGTGTTGCCGTGGATATGCTTGGGCTCGGGTGCGCCGGGCCGCGCGCGGAACTTCACGAGGATGAACAACTGCGCCACCAGCACCAGCACGAAGATCACGACGACCCAGAACACCTGCTGGTCGAGCAGTCGCTGGATCGCCCACGCGTAGTCGGACTTGGGATCCAGCGTGCTCTGCGGGAACTGTTCGAGCTTGCAGCCGGTCGCTGCCAGCAGGCATGCGAGCACCGCCAGCGCGTATCGGCCGAACGGCACCTTCGCTTGCAGTCGTCCTGCCATAGACTCCCCAGGTTGAACGGTCCGGCGCGAACTGCGCGAGTGTGTTGGAAGCAAACGCGCGGGAAACTACCACGACCTCCTACGCGTGTGAAGTCGTCAACCTGCCGCGGATCCCGGCACCACGTAGCGGACGATCGCATCGGCAGTGAGCGCGAGATAGAGCAGCAGCAGATAGAGGATCGAGTAGCGGAACAGGCCCACCGCATCGGGTATCGAGCCGCTCGCGTGCAGCCGGTGGGCGCGGCGCAGGAACTCCACACCGAGCAGCACTGCCGGGATCAGGTACACCGGGCCGATAAGCCCGAGCGGCCACAGCGCGAGGGTTCCGGGTACCAGGATCCACGAATAGAGGACGATCTGGCGGCGGGTCTCCGCCTCCCCGTGCGTGACCGGCAGCATCGGAATGCCGGCGCGCGCGTAGTCGTCGCTGCGATAGAGCGACAGCGCCCAAAAATGAGGCGGCGTCCACAGGAACACGATCGATGACAACAGCACCGCGGCGAGGCTGACCTCGCCGGTCACGGCGGCCCACGCGATCATCGGCGCCGAAGCGCCGGCAGCCCCTCCGATCACGATGTTCTGCGGCGTGCGCCGCTTGAGCCACACCGTGTAGACGACGGCGTAGTAGAAGATCGACGCCAGTCCGAGTCCGGCGGCGAGCAGATTCGTGAACGCCGCGAGAATCGCGAGGGCGGCGATGCCGAGCGTGAACCCGAGGATCACGGCGTGCGAAGGCGGAATCAGCCCCGAGGGCAGCGGCCGCGAGGCGGTGCGCCGCATCAGGGCGTCGATGTCGCGGTCGTAGTAGTGGTTGAAGCAGGCGGCCGACATCGCCGCGAGCGCCGTGCCGATCAGGCCCGCGAGTGCCACGCGCGCGCCGGGAAGGCCGCGTGCCGCGATCAGCAGCGCCGGAGCCCCGGTGACCAGGACCAGCATGACGATGCGCGGTTTGGTGAACTCGACGTACCCCGCGATCAGGCGCGACAGGTTCGGACGCGGAGCCACGACGGTCGCGGTGCTCATCGCGCCTCCGCCGGCACCATCGCCGGGTGCGGCGCCGGCGCCGAAGCGAGTCGGTAGGTGGTGATGACCAGCGTGGCGAGCAGGGCGACCGCGGTCGCGAGATGCATCGCCGATACCCACACCGGGGCTGCCAGCAGGACATTGCACACGCCGAGGATCACCTGCGCCACCACCAGTGTGAACGCCGCCCGCGCGCCGGCGAGCACCGGCAGCGACTCGCTGCGCGCGGCGAGCGCCAGCATCAGCACCGAGAGCGCCACCAGATAGCCGCCGAACCGGTGCAGCATGTGGATCCCGATGAGCCCGGTCATCGCCGGAAACCACTCCCCGCGGCAGGTCGGCCAGTCGGGACACGCGGTCGAAGCGTGATTCGTGCTCACGAGCCCGCCGAGCACGACCTGCGCATACGTGAGCACCGCGACGACCGCGAACGCCGCCGTGAGACCGGGCGCCGGAGTCGGCACGGCCGGCGTCGCGCCTGCTTCCTCGAGGTCCGCATGCGTGTCGGCCCGCAGCGAGAACACGAGCAGCGTGACGAACAGCAGCACCGCGACCGCAAGGTGGCTGCTCACGACCGCCGGGCTCAGCAGCTTCCACACGGTGAGCGCGCCGAGCAGGATCTGAACGAACAGCAGCAGAACCGAAAGCCCGATCAATCCGCCGAGCCGGGCGCGCAACTCCCGCCGCGCCAACACCCATGCCGCAGTCGCGAACAACATCACGCTCACGAGCAGTGCGGCCATGCGGTGGCCCCACTCGATCAGCACGTTGAACTGAAAGCGCGGGATCAGCCGTCCTTCGCACAGCGGCCAGTCGGGGCACGCGAGCCCGGACCCGGTCGTCCGCACGACCGCCCCCACCACCAACAGTCCGAACATGAGAAACGCGGTGGTCCGGCCAAGCAGGGCGGCCATCGCGAACGCGCGAGACGGGGACACGGATACCTCCGGAAACGACAGGGGCGGAAAAGCTAGCATACTTGGCGGCATGCGAGGCAAGTTCAACACGCGCTCTAATCGATGGCGTTCGAACCCGACTGCGCTGGCGCGTGTCCACCGTTCTCCCTATCTTTGCCGCGCCACCTCTCGCCAGGAGTGACTTCATGACCGAACCTTTCTATACGTCGCGCTCACGCCTCGAAGTGCTGGGGCCGCTGCATCGCCGCGCGCATCTCGAATCCGGCCCCGAAGTGGACTTCGGAGTGCATGGCGCGGTTCGCGAGCTGTTCCGGCTCGATCCGGAGCGCGAGCTTCCGCTGCCCGTCGACTTCATCGTCGCGGCCACCGCGGGCTGAATGCTCGGAACCCTGAAAGCCGCGCTGGATGTGCGGCAGGTCAAGCTTCCGAACGACGCGATCGCGGCCGAGGCCGAAGGATTGCACGAGGTGCGCGAGGGAATGCCGGTGCTTACAGAGATCGTCGTCCACTACCGGTTGCGCATCCCGTCCGGCACGCGCGAGACGGTGGACCGCGCGCTCGCGCGGCACCAGGAGAAATGCCCGACCGCGGCGACGCTCCGCAATGCGGTCTCCGTGCGCTGGACCGCCGAGATCGAGGAGATCGAAGCCGCGTGACGGCGCCGAGCGCGGAATCCTTCTCGCCGCAAGTCGCGGGTGGTGCGAATCTCGCCGCCGATCGCGCCTATTGTCACGAGGTGCTGCCGCGCGTGTCGCGCACGTTCGCAGCGAACATCGGCGTGCTGCGCGGCTCCATGCACGACACGGTCGAGATCGCCTACCTCCTGTGCCGGGCGGCGGACGCGCTCGAGGACTCGTGGCCGGGAGCACCTTCGGAAGTCGGCGGGCGCTTCGATCTGTTCGTCGAAGCGCTCGGCGGGCATGGCGCGGCGGCGGATGAACTCGCGCGTTCCGCGCACGCGCTCAGAGCGGCTTCACCGGACCTCGAGCTGGTCGCCCATCTTCCCGCGGTGCTGCGCGTCTATGCGGGGCTCGATGCGGGCGATCGCATGATCGTCGCGCGCGCAGTCACGCTGATGGCGAACGGCATGCGTCGCTACGCCGTGCGCGCCGCCGCACGCGAAGGCGATCCGGCCGCGCTTCCCGCCTACCTCGACACCGAGGCGGAGCTGCACGACTACTGCTTCGTGGTGGCGGGCTGCGTCGGCGTGATGCTGACGCAGCTCCACGCGCTGCGCGCGCCCGCGAAGGAACCGGACACCGACGCCGAATTGATCCAGCTCGCCCCCGCGGTCGGCGAGGCGCTCCAGCTCACGAACATCCTGCTCGACTGGCCGCGCGACGTGCGGCGCGGGCGCTGTTACGTGCCGGCGGCGTGGCTCGACGAATACCAACTGAAACCGCACGAACTCGTCGATCCGTCGCGCGTCGGGGCCAAGGCGGCGGCACGGCGGCTCGAAGCGCTCGCGCGCGCGGCACTCGGCGAAGTGCCGGAATACCTCGAGCGCATTCCCGCACGCCACTGGCGCTACCGGATGTTCTGCCTGTGGCCCGCGCTGTGGGCGCTGGCTTCGCTGCGTGAAGCGCGGCGCGATCCCGCGTTTCCGTGCGGCGACACGCGCCCGAAGCTCACGCGCCCGGAGGTGAAGCGCATCGCGACGCGCGCCATGATCGGCGGCCACACGCGCGCGGGCGTGCGGCGGCTGTTCGCGCAGTTGGAGTCGCCCGCGGGCCACTGACGCCCGCGCCGGGCTTTACCCCAGCTTCTCCACGTGCGTCGGCGGTGCCGGAGCGGCGGCTTCGCGCGCCGCGATCAACCGCAGGCGATACGTGATCCACACCGCGCCCGCCGCGAGCACCACCGCACTGAGCGTCGTGGCCCACGGCGCTCCGAAGTGCTGGGCAACGAGTCCGCTGATGAGCGCGCCGAAGGGTGCCGAGCCAATGAACATCACCGTATAGAAGCTCATGATGCGGCCGCGGAATCGGTCCTCGGTCGTGAGCTGGATCAGCGTGTTGGTGCTCGCGACATAGAGGATGAGCCCGAAGCCCGCGAGGTAACCCATCGCGAGCGAGAGCGTGAGCCATCGCGACCATGCGAACACACCCATGCCGATCGCGGCGGTGACGAGGCCGAGTTGGAGGTTGCGCCGCAGCGCCCAGCGATCGAGCCGGCGCGTCATCAGCACCGCCGACACCAACGAACCCACGCCGAACGCCGAGATCAGCCAGCCGAACGTGTCTGCGTTCTCATGCAGGATGTCCTTGGTGTAGACCGGCAGCAACACGGAGTACTGGAATCCGAGCCCGGACATGAACATGAGCAGCACGAGCAGATTGCGCAGCGGCCGCGTCTTCACGACATAGCGCACGCCTTCCATCAGCGAGTTCGAGCGGTTCGCGGGTGCCACCGCTGCGCGATCCACACGGATGCGCCACAGGCTCGAGATCACCGCGAGATAGGAGAGCGCGTTGATCCAGAAGCATCCCGCCTCGCCGACCCGCGCCAGCAGGATGCCGGCGATCGCGGGACCGATCACGCGCGCGGTATTGAACGCCGCCGAATTGAGCGCGATGCCGTTCGGCAGGTCCTCCTTGCCGACCAACTCCACCAGATACGACTGGCGCGCCGGCAGGTCGAACGCGTTGAACGTGCCGTACACGAACGCGAGCACCAGCACCATCCACGGCTCGGCGATGCCGAGTGTGACGACCACTGCGAGCACGACCGCCTGGACGAACGCGCACGTCTGCGTGATCAGCAGCATGCGCCGCTTGTCGACGCGGTCGGCGATCACGCCCGCCCACAGGCTGAAAATCAGCACCGGCAGGAACTGCGTGAACACGAGCAGTCCCAGCATGAACGCCGAGGACGTGAGCCGGTGCATGAGCCAGCCCTGTGCGACGCTCTGCATCCAGGTGCCGATCAGCGACGTGAGCTGACCGCCCCAGTAGAGCCGGAAGTTGCGGTGGCGCAGCGCGCGAAAGCGATCGCGAAAGTCGTCCGCGGCCGCGGTGGCCGCGGTCACGTCCTCCCCCGCATCCACTCGGCGATCCGCTCCGCGAGCCACTGCGGGCTCGAGAGCAGATGCAGGTGGCTCACGCCCGGCGACTCGACGAAGTCGGCACGCGGCAACAGCGCGCGCAACTCGGCGAGTGCCTCGAGGTAGAACACGCTCTCGAGTTCACCGACCACGATGCGCACTGGAGGTGCCAAGGACGCGAGCGTGGCGCGCGTGTCGTGCGCGATCGCGAGCGCCACGGTCTGGCGCGCGTCGGCGACCGCGAGGTCGCGCATGCAGAAGCGCACGAAGTCGAGCACGGCATCGTCGCAGCGCGCGTCGTAGACCCACGCGCCGCGCGCGGCGCCGTGGCGCGCGAGCGGTCGCGCGAGCGCATCCGGCAGCAGGCGCTGGCCCGCGAGCACCACCGGCTGCTCGACGAAGCGCGCCCACCAGTTGCCGCGCGGATTCGTGACGCGCGCGAACGTGCTGGAAAGAACGAGTGCGGCCACACGTTCCGGATGCGCGAGCGTCCAGCGCTGCGCGAGCGCGCCGCCCAGCGAATGACCGGCGAGGCGCACACGCCCCGGAGCGTGCACGGAGAGAATGCTCGTGACGTCGTCGAGCAGCGCGTCCCAGCGCGGCGGGCCCGCGAATCGCGCGCGCAGATCGAAGGTGATCACGCGGAACTCGCGCGCGAGCAACCCCGCACACGCGAGCCACGACTCCTTGTAGCCCGGCAGCGGCGGCAGCAGCACCAGCGGCGGGCCTTCGCCCATCACGACGACCTCGGTCCAGCCTCCGTTCAACTCGAAGCGCTGCGGCTGCCAGCCACGCAGCCAGTCCGCAGGCACCAGGCGCTGCCAGCCGTCGCGGAGTCCGATCCCCACGCGCCGCGCGTCTCTCGTCACTTCGACCACCTGAACACTCTCGACACGCCTCCGCCGTGGGCTATTCTGCCGCCCATGCTGGGTACGACAATTCCATTCATGAGGGTTCTGGAAGCCCGCAGCATATGCCGGGGTCTGCGGGATGGGGAAACCCGTGATGGCGCTGCGCGCACCTGGCGACGCGCAGTGGATCGGATCGCGCAGCCGCGCGGGGCGCAAAGTGTTCATGCGCCCGGGCCGATAACCCCCGCATGAACGACACGCCGCGATTCCCCAGGGGATTCATGTGGGGCGCCGGCACCTCGGCACACCAGGTCGAAGGCGGCAATCGCCTGAACGACTGGTGGCGCTTCGAACAACTGCCCGGCGCCATCCGAGGCGCCTGCCAGAGCGGCGATGCGTGCCGCCACTACGAGCGCTTCGACTCCGACTTCGCGCTCGCCGAGGCCGACGGCCACAACGCGCACCGGCTGTCGATCGAATGGAGCCGCATCGAGCCCGAGCACGGCCGCATCGACGACGCCGCCGTCGCGCACTACCACGACGTGTTCGCCTCGCTCGCGCGGCACCACCTCACACCGATCGTCACGCTGCACCACTTCACCAATCCGCTGTGGATCGCGGATCACGGCGGCTGGGAGGCGCGCACGACGATCGACGCGTTCTGCGATTTCGCGCGTTTCTGCGCGCGCGAGTACGGCGGCGAAGTCGATTGGTGGTGCACGGTCAACGAGCCCGAGGTCTATGCGTTTCGCGCGTACTCGGAAGGGCTGTGGCCGCCGCGCAAGCGCGACGACAGTGCCGCGCTGTGCGTGATCGCGAACATGCTCGAAGCGCATGGCCGCGCCTACCGCATCCTGCACGAGGAGGACCGCATCGACGCCGACGGCGACGGCCGCGCGGCGATCGTGGGATTCGCGAAGCATCTGGTGCAGCTCGAAGCCGATCGCTGGTGGATGCCGCTCGACGCGCTGCGCGCGCATTTCGAGGACCGCGTGTTCAACGAAGCCGTGCACGTGGCCGCGGTGACCGGTGAGATCGCGCTCTCGATTCCGGGAGCGCGAGGCGTGCGCCGGCGCGTGCCCGAGCTCCACGGCGCGATGGACTACTACGGGCTCAACTACTACACGCGCTGGATGGTGCGCGCGACCGGCCCGGTGCCGCACGTCGCGCGGCGCGGCTCCCAGGTGAACGATCTCGGATGGGAGATGTGGGCGGAAGGGCTCGCGGCCGCGGTTGAGCGCGCGGACCGCGTCGCGCGCGCCGTCGCCAAGGCGCGGGCACCGGACGCGCAGCACGACATCCCGGTGCTCATCACCGAGCACGGTGTCGCCGATGCCACCGACGCGCTGCGGCCCGCGGTGCTTGCGGCGTCGCTCGACACGCTCGCGCGCGCGATCGCGCGCGGCGCCAACGTTCGCGGCTACTTGCACTGGTCACTGCTCGACAACTTCGAGTGGGCCGAGGGCTGGCACGGGCGCTTCGGCCTCTACGCGGTCGATCACGCCAATCCAGAACTCCCGCGCGTACGGCGGTCAAGCGCAGAGGTCCTGGCGAAGGCTGCGCGCGCCAGGTGAGGCGGAATCAAGCCTTCCCTGCGCCTGCAAACAAACGATCCGCCTTCCGTCCCGTCGCCTGGAACGCCCATTCGCGTCCAAGACCGCCCTTGAGGGCGAGATGAATCCACAATACCGCCATCGCTTCGAGGAGCGCCGCGTTGCGTAACGGACCGGCATCGATCGGCTCGAATCCCATCCGCCGCGCGAGTGCCATGACCTGCGCCTTCGCGGCGTCGTCGTCGCCTGCCATCGGCACCTGTGCCGCGCGACCCGCGAGCACGGGATCGGCGTGGATCTCGGCGCCGAACATGTTGAAGGCCTTCACCACGTGGACACCGGGAAGTGCCGCAGCGAGCGCCGCAGCGACCGAGCCTTCGGGCGGCGGTGCGGCCACCGGCCCATCCTTCCACTCCACCGGATTGGTGCAATCGATCAGAACGGCACCTCTCGCCGGCGTCGCTTCGCGCGCGGCATCGATCGCCACCGCTGCGGGAACGGTGAGGAACACGACTTCGGCGCCCGCGGCGGCTTCACGCACGCCGAGCGCGATCGCCTTTCCCCCCGAGCGCGCGATCGCGCCCGAGGCGTCCGAGCCCGCTCTCACACCGAAACGCACTTCTTCTCCCAGAGGCGCCAGACGAGCGCCCAGCGCCGAACCCACATTGCCCGCGCCGATGATCGCGATCCGCATGCTCATCTCCCCAGCGCCTGCAGCACGAGTTCGGCTGCCGCGCGTCCCGAATACTGCTGCTGGCCGGTGATCAGGTGGCCGTCGCGCACCGCGTGCGGACGGAAGGCGGGTGCGGTGACGAAGTTGGCGCCCGCTCGTCTTGCTTCGTCTTCGATGCGATACGGCATCACCGTGCGTCCGACGGCCTGATCGGCGAAGTTCTCCTCGCTGTTCGCGAAACCCGTCATGTGCCGGCCCGCGATCAACAACGAGCCGTCGGACAGCCTCACATCAAGCAACGCCGCGGTGCCGTGGCACACCACCGCCGTCACCTTGCCCTCTTCGTAGAACGTCTGGATCAGTTTCTGAAGCGCCGCGTCGCCGCGAAACGTGAACATCGGCGACTGGCCTCCGGCGATATACAGCGCGTCGAACCCTGCGGCGTCCAGGGCGCCAATCGCCGGCGTGTCCGCGAGCAGGGCCGCGTGGCTCGGACTGGCAAGGAAGCCCAAGCTCAACAGGTCGTGGGCGGAGTAACCGCTCGGATCGGAGGGATCGCTGAGCGCATCGATTTCGACCTTGCCGCCCGTGGGGCTCGCGATGGTCACTTCGTACCGGGCCTCGGTGAACTCGTACCAAGCGTGGGTCAGTTCAGAGGCCCAGAAGCCTACGGGCCAGCCGAGGGTGGTCGAGATGGATGGGTTGGCAACCACGCACAGAATCTTCTTCGCGCGGCCGTAGGGCTGGATATTCGCGGACATGATCTTCTCCGAGGAGGCGGGACGTGGCTGCAGTACGATGGCCTTCCATCGTCGTGGGCGATGGCCTGCTCACACGATGTATTCATCCGGAGCACTGTCGCGATCCTCGGAGCATTCATCAAGAACGCACTATTTTGTTAGAGACTCACCCCCGGGTGAGTTGAGGAGGGGTTCGCAATGCCGCGATTCGTGTTCCGCGGGCACGGCTACAACAATCCGGTGGAGCTCGCGCTCGCCATTCTCGGAGGCAAGTTGAAGAATGTGAACCACGTTCCTGCCTGTTGGAGCAAAATCCGACATTCGCGGCACCCTGTTCACCGAATCCGGATCAGCTTCCGCGCCGCCGTCCCCTGTTCCGAGTTCACGAGCGCCCAGTAGATCCCCACACCGCTCGGATGCCCGAGATCATCCCGGCCGTCCCACGTGAACTCGTGAGCGCCCGCAGCGAGCCGGCCGGCGAACAGGCTCCGCACGCGGCGCCCGCCGGTGTCGAACACTTCGAGTCGCGCGGTTCCCGCGCGCGGCAGCGCGAGACGCAGTGTCGTCGAAGCGCCGAACGGATTGGGCACGGCCGCCGAGAGTTCGACCGAGCCGAAGGCGCGCGGTGCTTCGTCTTCCACCGCGACCCCGCCGATCGGCTCCGAGAAGTATTTCCCGATCATCGTGGTGACGTTGTTGCGCAGCGCGGTGTTCGCCCAGCGATACGGCCGGCCGGACAGGAAGATCATGCGGCCGCCCTTGGGGCGCCGGCCCGCGCCTCCGACCGGTTCGCGCACCACGCCGATACCGCGATCGGGCGTGTAGTTCGCGTTGGCGGTGTAGAGGAGCTGCGTGTCGCTGCGGGTGCGCACGGTGTCGAACAAGGCGTTGAAGCTCTGGGTGCCGTTCAGCGTGAGGTTCGTGAGCCCCGGACGCGTGGCGATGCAATCGAACAGCTGCGAACCCGGAACGAAGTTGATGCCGAGGTAGTTGCGCAGCGAATCGCCGAGGAACTGATCGCCCATGCGTGACATCAGCAGCACGTTTCCACCGTGCTGGAGGTACGACAGGATCGGGGTGTCGTACCAGGACGCGAGATCGCCGTTGAAGTTGTTGCCGGCCCAGATCACGCACCGATAGTTGCCAAGCACCGAAGGCGGAACCGGGCCATGGCCGATCGGATCGGGCAGCGTCGTGGGATAGCCGATCGCGGGTTCCTGGAAGTGATCCCAGAAGTCGATCGTGTAGTTCCCCCAGAACGCCTTGCTCGTGTACGAACTGCGGATCTCGGTGCCGTAGGTGTCCCAGTCGACGCCGTTCACGAGCAGGATCGACTTCGTGAACGTCGGATTGACGACCGGTGATTGCACGGTCTTCAAGATCCAGCCGTCCGGATCGATCGCGACGTCGCTCGGCGGATCGGCGACGTGCAGCGTGAAAGTCTGCGATGCCAGCGAGTCGGGCACCACGAACGTGACCGCGCCCGTGGACGTGGTGATCTTCACGTCGACCGGCATCGTGAACAGACCCCATGTCTGGGTCTGGTCGAGCGTGAGCGTGACGTCAAAGCCGCCGCCGGCCGCGACCGAGGTCCACGCGGAGCGGTAGGCGGGGTAGTACTCGCCGTAGATCCATTGCTGGAAGAACGCGTCGAGATCGCGGCCCGAGACGGCTTCGCACACGTCGCGGAAGTCTTCGGTCACTGCGGTCGAGTACCCGTACTGGATCGCGTACTGCTGGAGTGCCGCGAAGAACGTCGCATCGCCCAGGACATGCCGCAGCATGTGGAGCACCCACGAACCCTTGTTGTAGCTGAGATTCGAATCGAAGATCCGGTCCACATCGAAGAGATCGGGCACGTAGATCGTGCCGGCTCCATAGAACTTGTTGATGTTGATGTCGGCGAAGTAGGCCGCCGTTCCCCCGTTGGCCTCCGACCACAGCGCCTCGGTGTACGTCGCGAACCCTTCGTTGAGCCAGATGTGATGGAAGTCGCGGCACGTCACACGGTCGCCGAACCATTGATGACCCAGTTCGTGAGCGACCACCGATTCGTTGTAGGTGCCGAGGCTGGTGTAGGTCTGATGCTCCATGCCGCCGCCGAACGTGAACTCCGCGTGTCCGTATTTCTCGGCGAGGAACGGGTATTCACCGAAGCGCGCCGCAAACGCCGCGATCATGTTCTTGACCTTGGCCTGCGATGAGGCCGCGGCTCCCACCGACTCGGGGAAGTTGAAGAACTGAATCGGCATCGAGTCGGCCGGCGTCGGCCGGTACCAGTCGGTCGAGGTCGTGTAGGGATAGCTCGCGATCGAAACGAGGTACGTGGCGATCGGATAGCGCTCGCGCCAGCGCGAAACCGCAATCGTGCCGTTGTCGGTGGCCGAGATCCGCGCTCCGTTCGATGCGGTGATGAGCCCGGTCGGAACGGTGAACCGCGCGTCGAGCGAGTCCGCCTTGTCCTCGGACGCGTCCTTGCACGGCCACCAGTCGCGCGCGCCGAACGGTTCCGAGAGACTCCAGATGAGTGTGCGGCCGTTGACCGTCTGAATGCCGAACGAGCCACTCACGGGGTTGCCGTGATAGGTCACCGTGATGTCGAACGTCTCGCCGGTGAGGTAGGGGCGGTCGAGATCCACGGTCACCAGGTCGGGCGGACGTGAGGATGTCGTCGCAGCACCATTGGAAGTTGCGGCGTCCACAACCATATTCTGCGCCAGATCGAGGTCCGCGCTCGTGAGCGGACCGCTCACCACCGTCGCCTTCATACGCACCGTGCCCGCAACCTGAGGCCCTGCGGGTGTCATCACCAGGTCGAGATCGTAGTAGCGGACATCGTAAGCCTCCTGATTCGCGGTCGCCGGAGTCGCGAGCGAGCGGCTGCGCGAGAGACCCGCCGCCTTCCATGACGCGAGATAGGGCGCGACATCCAGGGCATCGCGAATCTCGGGTCCGCCGTCCGGAGTCTTCGGAAACAGGTACGGCTCCGCGGCCGCCAGATGCGCGCTGAAAGACAGCGCGGCGATCAGCGCGAACAGGAAACGGACGATGCGAAACGCTTCACGGCGCGCGGGCGTGCGAAATGACATCGATGGCCTCCAACATCCTTGAAGTGGGTGCGGGGCCGGGATGCGGGAGGCGCCGACACGATCGGGGGCGGACGCGTACCCTCAGGTGTCCGATTGGGATGCGCATCCGCCAGCCGCAAGTGTATCAGCGCCGGGGCGCGCGGGGCGAGAACTCCCCAGCTTTCCGTTGCCCGGGGTGTGCCGGCCCTGCGATGATCGAGACGGTCCGGCAACATCCACCGCGCGATGGAGGTCTCATGGAAGCCGCTGCCCGGCGCACCCGCCTCGCCACATCGCGCGCCGCGATCGCCGCGATCACCCTGGCAACGACCGCTATCCTCGCGACTCCAGGCCACGCCACTCGGGTGTCGAGCCTCGCGGCCGCCCATCGCCACGGCCAGACCTTCCTGACGTGGACCTCGCCGGCCGGCGTCGGCTGGACCTACCGCGCCTACGCGTCGAACCTGCCGCTCGATGACGCCGGGGACCTCGCGGGGGCCACGTTGCTCGGTGCGGTCGGCGATTCAACATGGTGCGACCGGCGGCTGTCGGGATTGCGCAACGTGGTCTCCGCGTTCTCCATCGACTCGGCGGCCGCCCCGCTCACGCCGGTGCGCGGTCTGTTCGTCGCCACTCCCCTTGCCACCGGCACACGCTATTACGCGGTCACCGCGCAACTCGGCGCGGGCAGCGAAGACACCTCGCTCCTGCCAGGCACGAACGCGCTGGCGATCCCGGTGCCCGAAACGATGGCTCGACCACGCCCGGTCTATCAGCGCACGCTGATCCAGCCACCGTTCACATTCGAGGTCTACACGCTGTGGACCACTGACGTCGCCACGGCGCTCTTCCCCGCGATGTCGAACCGCGCGAGCTGGCCGTACGATCATGCCGTGGTGCGCGGCGGAGCGGCCCCCGCCAACGGACTTCTGTTCCGTGGCCACGGCCGCGGCGGTAACTTCCTCAACGGCCTCGGCTCGACCGGGCAAGCCGGCGAATGGCGCGGCGCCGTCGACGACTACGTCTCGAACGGCGACGTCGCGACCTCGTTCTACGGCTACCACGAGGATTACGACGTGCTCGCGATCAACCTTCCGCCCACCACCGGAATCGTGCGCGGCGTCACCCACGCCCGCGTGCTGTTCACGCTCGACTGGGCGCTCGCCAACCTGCCCGTGGATGCGCAGCGGATCTACACGTCGGGCGGATCGATGGGCGCGTCCTTCGGTGTGTTCCTCGCAGCACACGACCCCGAGCGCGTCGCCGCGGTGTGGGGCACCGTGCCCCGGGCCGACCTGTCGTTCGTGCCCGATCCGTCCGGGTTTCCGCGCGCAGCGTTCAACCGCATGTGGGGCGATGTCGCGGCCACCAACCTTCCGACCGACGAAGGAATGCCCGTCTACGATCGCTTGAATGCGCGCCATCTCGCGGCACTCAATGCGGCGCGCGGCGTGGCACCGATGGTGATGTTCAGCGGCCGCCAGGACATCGTCGTCGGGTGGAACGAAAAGCCGCCGTGGTTCGCCGCAATGCAGACGCACCGGCAGGGCGGCTACTTCTTCTGGGACAACCGGCCGCACGGCGGCGCTCCAGGTGCCTGGAGTCCGATGGAGGACGCGCGCTACCTCTACCGCTTCCGCCGCGACCGAAGCTTCCCCGCACTCTCGCGCTGCAGTGCCGACCACGATCCCGGCGACGGGGACCCGGCCTCGGGAGACAGCGTCGGGACGATCAACGGATTCGTCGAGTGGGACACGACGATCGTGGACCAGCCCACGAAATGGCAGGTCACGCTCTCGCTGCGCAGTCTCGCCACGCGCTGGAATACGTTTGCCGCGCCGGAGTCCTGCACGGCCGACATCACTCCACGCCGTCTGCAGCGCTTCATCGTGACGCCGGGCAGCGTCTATGCGTATCGCGTCGAGCTCGCGAGCGACGGTGCCATCATCCAGGCGGGAGTGCTGGCCCCCGATTCGCTCGGCCTGCTCACCGTGCCCGCGGCGCGCATCCATCGCACCGGAACGCGCGTGGTGATCGAGCCTCTCGAAACCGCGGCGGTGGATCCGGGCTCGATCGGGTTCGGACCTCGGATTCAACTCTCGCGGCACCCGGTGCGCGACTTCGCGATGGTCGCGGCTGTGTGGCCCGGCCGCGGCCCCGCCTCACTCGAACTCATGGACGTCGCCGGACGCAGGGTGCGCCGGTTGTGGAACAGTCCCGCGGCCCACGGTAGTGTCGAGGTGCGACTGGACGGTCGTGGTCTCGGCGGAGGCGTCTACTTCTTGGTGGCGCGCCAGGGCGGAACGATCGTGAGCCGGCGGGTGGTGGTGCTCTAGTCGGGCCGGCGCACGTCGCGTCGAGCAGTGTCCGCCGCAGGTCCACCGCGCGGGCGCCCCCACACCGCGACCACCGTGCGCCACGGATCGGATTCGCGCACGCCGCGCGCCGCCGCCACCGCGTGGAACGCCGGCAGCAACGCGCACATCGCGAACAGCGCGTAGAACATCGAGTAGCGCACCTCGAGCAGGCGCAGGACGCCGTCGATCACCGCGATCGTCAGGCCCCACGCGATGCGCCCGCGCGAAGTCGGCGGGCTGGTCTTGGGATCGGGCAGCATCGAGAACGTGAACAGCGCGAACTCGGCACCGGTCAAAGGACCGAGCGCGAAGATCAGCCCGCCCTGCCCGAGCGCCACGCGCAGAAGACTCATCACCACGTAGCCGCCGAGCCAAGCGAACGCGAGGTCGAGCCGCTTCAAGCGGCGCATCATCATCATGCCGAGCGCGAGGATCAGGAACGCGACGCGGTAATCCCCTCCCCACTGCGATCCGGGTGCCACGGTCGCGACGCCCTGCATCAGTACCAATGCCGCGACGATGCCGAAGTTGGACGGGTTGAAGAAGTGCCGGTCGCCCGCGCGCAGCAGATACTTGGACGCGATCCCCCACGCCGAGGCGATCGCGAACACACGCCAGTCGTAGCTCTCGAGCAGGATCGCGATCGAGAGTCCGGTGATGTAGGCGCTGATCGGAACCAGAACCTGGCGCAGCAGGACGAACGCGAACAGCATGTCGAGCACGCACCCGGCGACCAATGCCACGGCGATCTGGCTCAGATCGCGGTCGAAATAGAGGAACGTCTGCCCGAACGTGGTCCACACCGTGAGTGCCAACGCGATCATCACGCGCGGATCCTTGAGCGTCGGGATGACGACGCGCACCGGCGCCGCCGTGGAAGTCGCCGCGCTCACTGCCATATCACCGCCAGATCCGAAAGCGGATGGTCGAGGTCCGACATGCGCGTCTCCAGCTCCTGCTCGAGGCGGTCCGGCACGTCGCGATCGCCCCACGTGAAGCGCCGGCGCGCCGCGGCTCCGAGTTCGGCTCCGCCTCCGCTGTTCTGCGCGATCTGCCACCACGAGCGCGCGTTCTCGAAGCGCCCTTCGCGGGCGTAGGCGTCGCCGAGTGTGAGCGCGAGCGTGCCGACCAGTTGCGGCGAACCGCCGCCGATCTTGCGGCCGATCGCCACGCACATCCCGATGTCGCGGCTCGCAGCGTCGGGCGCCATCTTCTTTGACTCCGGCCACACCAGCCGCGAAGGCCGGTGCAGATAGTTGAGCCCGCGCCCGAACAGGGCGGGAACGTACGACGGCTCCTGCTCGAGGATGCCGCTCAAAAGCGTCACCGACTCGACACTCGCCGGTGCCTTGATCTCGAGCGCTCCGAACAGCATCAACTCGTCGACCCATGCGAGTGCGAGCTGCAGCGTGACCTCGCGGCTCGGATGCTCGCGCCGCAGCGTCTCCAGAAATGCGATCGGCTCGTGCTCGATCGCCGGCGGCAGACGCCCGGCCAGCGCCGCGCGTGCGGCTGCGTCCTTCATCGCCGCGCGGCGCAGCTTCAGCACTGCCATTCGATATGCATTGCCGAGCACGAGGTCGTCGGGAGCGAGGCGCAGCGCGTGGCGTAGTGAATCGAGCCCGGGGCCAACCTCACCATCGGCCACCGCCTTGAGCCCGGTGCTCGCCGCCACCAGCGCTGCGTCGGAGTCGCCACGTTGCGCGGCTTCCAGTTCCGCGGCCCGCTGCCGGAGTTGATCGAGATTTGCGAGGCCCGCGGACTCCGCGGTCACGCCGTCGGGAACTTTGGGAAGGTCGAGCAGTCCGCCGCGCCGCACGGCGACGACGGCGATCGCCGCGACTCCCACGATCGCGAGCACCGTCCATACGAAGCCCGAGCGGCTGCGTGAACGTGGCGGCGTGCTCATCGGGTCACGCTCGCCACCGCGGTGCCCGCCGGCGATCCGGCGCGCGGCTCGAGTGCCCCGCCTTCGACAAGCCGCGCGTAGCCGCCGAGGCATGCGTCGAGCTCGGCGCCCGAGAAGGTCTGCACGCGTCCGCTCGGCCAGCGCACGGTCAGCAGGTCGGCGCGAGTGCGCTCGCCGATGCCGAAGTGAAGGCGCGGATCGCTTTGCGATGCGAAGCCGGTGCCGCCTGAGACTTCGAGCGTCTGCGTGCGATCGCCGCTCACGAGCACCGCGCGCGCGCCGATCGCTCCGGCGGTGCTGACCTGCGCACCCGCGCCGAGCGAGCCCTTGAGATCCGGGCGACCTTGCAGCGCAAGGCCGATCCAGTGCGGACCGGTCGCGGTGCGCTGAAGCCGGTTGCGATAAAGCAGCGACGGTCCACCCTGGTTCGCGATGCACAGGTCGAGTGCCCCGTCGTTGTCGAAGTCGAGCACCGCGACGCCGCGGCCGTTCTCGCGATCGTCGATGCCCGCCGAAGTCGCCAGCTCGGCGAAGCGCGGACCGCCATCACCAGGCGGGCGCCGGCCGGAAGGCCGCGCGGCCTTCGCCTGTTGTAGAAATAGCCGACTCGACTGGCCGCCCGACAGATCGCGCGGCCCCATCGCCGGCCAGTCCGCGGCATCGGCCGAGTTGTTCTTCATCTGCGTCACCATCTCCTGCAGCGCATACCAGTAGGTGTGGTCGGGATCGCCTTTGACGAAGCCGTTGAGTGCCAGGATGTCGAGCAGCCCGTCGTCGTTCGCGTCGAGGAACTTGGCACCCCAGCCCCAGCCGCCGTCGTAGACGTCGCTCTCGAGCCCGACGTTCACGAACCGCCGCTCCCCTGCCGTTCCCGGTCGCGCGAAGTTGAGCCACAGCATGTTGCCTTCGTCACTCTTGTAGCGCCGCTCGAAGATGTTGGTGACGTAGATGTCGAGATAGCCGTTGCCATCGACATCGCCGAAGTCGACGTTCATGCCCTTCACCAGTCGTCGCCGATCCCCGGATGGCCGGAAGTGTCGATGACACGCCGGAAGCGCGGCGGCTGCTCCGTGCTGCCGGTGCTGAAGTACAGCTCGTCGGGGCCGAAGTCGTTCGCGAGATAGAGGTCGGGCCAGCCGTCGTTGTCGAGATCGGCCGCTCCGACCGCGAGCGTCCATCCGCGGAACTCGAGTCCCGACGCTTCCGCAACGTCCTCGAACGTGCCGTCGCCGCGGTTGCGATAGAGCAGCGTGCGGCCGCCGTTGTCGGCGTGCGTGAACGTCGAGTGCATCACGCGGCTCGAAACCGGATTCCACAGATCGGAGCGCGCGAGCGCACCGGTGCGCGGATCGATGACCTGCTCTGCGAAATAGTTGCCGACCAGCAGATCCAGCCGCCCGTCGCGATCGAAGTCGACGAACGTCGCCGAGTTCGCGTAGCCCCAGTGCCCGACTCCGGCGCGCGCGGTCACGTCGCGAAACGTTCCGTCGCCCTGGTTTTCGAACAGCTGGTTCTCGGCGGCCCACTTGGCGACGTAGAGGTCCGGATCGCCATCGTTGTCGATGTCGCCGAACACCGCGTGCATGCACGCGCCTTCGGCGTTGCCGCACGCCACACCGCTCTGGGCCGCGCGCTCTTCGAAGGTCCCGTCGCCGCGATTGCGGAACAGCCGATTGGCGTCGCCGCGGCCGGAGTTCGTGAGGTAGAGGTCGATCCAACCGTCGCCATCGTAGTCCGCCGCGGTAACGGCCGCGCCGACCGAAGCCAGCCACGGCATGATGTTCGCGAAACGTGGCGACAGCTCGACTTTCGTGTGCACGTTGCGGCAGCCGGCGCGCTCGGAGATCTCCTCGAACCGAACGCCCGCTTCCACGACCGGCCGGTCGTTGTGCCGGATCCAGAACGATCCCGCGGCGAGCATCACGGCCATCACGATCGTGCGCAGGACGAATGCGTTCATGGTTGCTCCGGAGCGCGGCGAGCCCCAGGCCCGGACCGGGCTACAGGTCCGCCCGGTTCATGCTAGGCGAGGCAGCGACAGCTTACGCCAACCGGGGGCGGCTTGAAACGTGGAAATCCTTGACATTCATGCGCATGGGGGCGGAAACTTCGTGCGAAGCACACTCGTGCCTGGGCCGCCAGCCGCTTCGACCCCAAACACCGCCGCCGTCTGTCTTGAATCACGCGCGGGACACACTCACCGGGCACGTTCGATCATGGAGGCGTTCCCTCGTGCGCGCGCTTCGCAGGCTCGTGTTCGGCATTTCCGCCGCTGAGACTCGCTTCGAGCGCCGCGGTTTTCGCGGGGCCGCGCCCGCGGTCCGCCAGCGCCTCGAAGCCATCGGCGGAACCTTCGTCGACGGATACCACGCCGCCCTCGATGTCACGCGCGCCGACCGGCTGCCCGAGCGCCTCGCGGGGGTGGAGCGCGAGATGGCGGGCTTCGCCTGGGAAGGTGCCGCGATGGGCCTCGCGCTGCTCGACACCGTAATGCCGTGGCGGGACAGCCAGTGGCGCGCGCTGCTCAAAGGCCCGGGCGCGCCCCACGCCTACATGGTGTACATCGGTGCCGGCTGGGCCGCGGCGCGGCTCGGCGGCAACGTCGCCCGCTTCATGAAAAACGAGGACGATCCGGTGCTGCGCTGGCTCGTGATCGACGGCCTCGGCTTCCACGACGGATACTTCCATTGGCCGCGAACCATCACGGAACAGCGGCGACCGGAGCAGTTGAGCGCCCATGCGCAGCGTGTGTTCGATCAGGGCCTCGGACGCAGTCTGTGGTTCGTCGAAGGCGCCGAGCCCTCGCGCATCGCGCGCACGATCGCGCGCTTCGATCCCGCGCGCCGCAGCGATCTGTGGGCGGGCGCGGGCCTCGCCGCCACATACGCGGGGGGCATCGATCGCACCGGATTGACGGCACTGCGTGCGGCGTGCGGCACATTTCTCCCCGAAGTCGCGCAGGGTGCGGCGTTCGCCGCGCAGGCCCGCGTGCGCGCGGGGAATCCCGCGCCCGGCACAGACCTCGCGTGCGAGATCCTGTGCGGAATGACCGCTCCCGAGGCCGCCGCGATCACCGAGCGCGCGCGCCAGAATCTCGAGAGCGAAGGCGACGCTCCGGCCTTCGAAGTGTGGCGCCAGCGCATCCAGAACCACTTCACTCAAGAGCGCGAGTTCGCCCATGCCTGATCACGCGATCGCGATCATCGGCATGGGCTGCCGCTACCCCGATGCGCGCTCCCCCGCCGAACTGTGGGAGAACGCGCTCGCGCAGCGCCGCGCGTTCCGCCGCATGCCGGCCGAGCGCCTGCGGATCGAGGACTATCACGCGGACGCCGGATTGTCGGACTCGGTGACGACCACGCAGGCCGCGGTGATCGAAGGCTACGAGTTCGATCGCGTGCGCTTCCGCACCGCCGGCGCCACGTATCGCGAGGTCGACCTCGCGCACTGGCTGGCGCTCGACGTCGCCGATCAGGCGCTGGCCGACGCGGGCTTCGCCGACGGACACGGCCTGCCGCGCGCGATGACCGGAGTGCTGGTCGGCAACACGCTGACCGGCGAATTCTCGCGCGCGAACACGCTGCGTTTGCGCTGGCCCTACGTGCGGCGCGTGGTCGACGCCGCACTCGCGGAGAGCGACTGGGCGCCCGAGCGCCGCCAGGCGTTCCTCGCCTCGCTCGAGACGCGCTACAAGGCTCCGTTCCCGGCCGTCGGCGGCGAGTCGCTTGCCGGCGGATTGTCGAACACGATCGCCGGACGCATCTGCAATCACTTTGACCTGAACGGCGGCGGCTACACCGTCGATGGCGCGTGCGCCTCGTCGCTGCTCGCGGTCACCACCGCATGCTCGGCGCTCGCGGCGGGCGATCTCGACCTCGCACTCGCGGGCGGCGTCGATCTGAGCCTCGATCCGTTCGAACTGGTCGGGTTCTCGCGCGTCGGCGTGCTCGCGCGCGAGGACATGCGCGTCTACGACGCCCGCGCCACCGGCTTCTGGCCCGGCGAAGGCTGCGGTTTCGTGGTGCTGATGCGCGCCGATCAGGCGCGCGCCGAAGGACGGCGCATCCACGGTGTGATCCGCGGCTGGGGCGTGGCTTCGGACGGCAGCGGCGGCATGACGCGGCCCGAAGCTTCGGGCCAGTTGCTCGCACTCGAGCGCGCCTATCGCCGCGCGGGCTTCGGCGCGGAAACGATCGGCTACTTCGAAGGACACGGGACCGGAACCGAAGTCGGCGACCTCACCGAGTTGGATGTGATCCTGCGCGCGCGCGGCACCGGCACCGCACCCGCCGCCGCACTCGGATCGATCAAGGCGAACATGGGCCACACCAAGGCCGCGGCCGGCGTGGCGGGGCTGATCAAGGCGACGATGTCGGTGCGCGCGCAGGTGCTGCCGCCGCTCGCGGGACAGCGCGATCCGCACCCGCGTCTCGTGCGCGACCGTGCCGATCTCAGAACGCCGCGCTCGGGAGAGTTGTGGCCGTCCGGCATGCCGCTGCGCGCCGCGGTGAGCGCGATGGGCTTCGGCGGGATCGACACGCACGTCGTGATCGAGAGCGCGACCCCGGAACGCCGCACGGCGCTCACGGACGATGAGCGAGCGCTGATCTCCAGTCCGCAGGATGCCGAGTTGTTTCTCTTGGAGGGCGCCGACACGCAGGCGCTCCGCGATCAGATCGCGCGGCTTCGCGCGCTGGCCGGCCGGCTCTCCCTGGCCGAGATGGCGGACGTCGCGTGCACGTTGCAGAACTCGCTGGCGGCGAAGGCAACGGCCGGCGCCGATGCGCGACGCGCGGCGGTGGTCGCCTCGACGCCAGGCGAACTCGACGAACGCCTCGGTGTGCTGGATGCGTGGCTCGCCGAAGGCGTCGAGGTACGGCTCGATGTCGCGCGCGGCATCAGCCTGGGCGCACTGGGCGGCACGTCACCGCGCATCGGATTTCTGTTCACGGGCCAGGGCGCGCCCTCGAACGTCGCAGGCGGTCTGTGGGCGCGGCGGTTCGAGTCGCTGCGGCCTTTGTACGACGCGGTCGCAACGCGTGTCGCGGCGGAAGCGGCAACGACCACCGACACGACCGCGACCCAGATCGCGCAGCCCGCGATCGTCACGAATTCACTCGCAGCACTTCGGCTGCTCGATGAGCTCGGCGTGTGCGCCGAGGTGGCCGTGGGCCACAGCCTCGGCGAGATCACGGCATGCCACTGGGCCTCGGTGTTCGACGCGGACGCGCTGGTGCGGATCGCCGCCGCGCGCGGACGCGCGATGGCGGATCTCGCGGCTTCGAACGGAACCATGGCGAGCCTCGCCGCGACGGCTGAAGAAGTCGGCACTCTGATCGCGGGACATGCGGTGGTGATCGCGGGCTTGAACGGCCCGCGCCGCACCGTGATCGCGGGTGAAGCGAACGCCGTCACCGCGGTGGTCGAGATCGCGCGGGCGCGGAGCATTCCGGCGACCGCGCTCGCGGTATCGCATGCGTTCCACTCGCCGCTCGTGGCCGCGGCCGAACCGGCGCTGCGCGCGCAGCTCGATCGCGAACGATTCGAACCGGTCGAGCGCCGCGTGCTCTCGACCGTGAGCGGTACTCCGCTCGGGCGCGACGACGACGTGCGAGAGCTGCTGTGTCGCCAGGTCACGCATCCGGTGCGCTTCGTGGAAGCCGTGAGCCATGCGCGCAATGTGGATTTGTGGATCGAGGTCGGTCCAGGGCACGTGCTGAGCGGACTGGTCGCGGATCTCGGCCCCGCCCCCGCGATCGCACTCGACGCCGGCAGCGAATCGATCGCCGGCCTGCTGCGCGCGACGGGCGCGGTGTGGGCGCTCGGCGGCGCGGTCGATCCGCAGCCGTTGTTCGCCGGGCGTTTCGCGCGCGCGTTCGACCTCGATCGCCCGCTGAGCTTCTTCGCGAATCCGTGCGAGCAGGCGCCGTTGCCTTCGGACGCAGGCACGCACGCCGTAGCGGCGCACACGACGAGCGGCGCCACGGCAACCGTCGATCGCGATCACGAACCGGCGGCCACGAACGGCGCCGCGCACGGCAACGGCGCCGAGTCCGCCGACGACCCCGCGGCTGTGCTCGAAGTCGTGCGGCGGCTCGTCGCCGAACAGGTCGAGCTGCCGGTATCCGCGGTCGGTGACGATGATCGCCTGCTCGGTGACCTGCACCTGAACTCGATCACCGTCGGGCAACTGGCAGTCGACGGCGCGCGGCGCCTCGGCTTGCCCGCGCCCGCGGATCCCGCGAGCTATGCCGGAGCCACGGTCGCCGAACTCGCGATCGCGCTGGCCGAGCTGCGCACCGGCGGCGCGCCGAAAGCGCCGCGCCGCATCGCCGAAGGCGTCGGTCCCTGGGTGCGTCCGTTCGTCGTGCGCGAAGTCGAACGCCCGCGCCCGTCACGTCCGAAGCCCGCCGGCCCCGCGGAATGGCGCGTGCTCGCCGACGCTCAGCATCCAATCGCGGCGGACCTCGAACGCGCACTGCACGCCGAGGGCACCGGCCGCGGAGTCGTCGTGTGCCTCGCCGCGGAGCCTGATGCGCGCGACATCGCGCGGCTGCTCGAAGGCGCGCGGCTCGCGATGGCGGACCGCGGCGCGCGCTTCGTGGTCGTGCAGCAGGGCGGCGGCGGCGGCGCGTTCGCGCGCAGCCTGCACCTCGAATCGCGCGACACCACGACGTGCGTGGTGGATGTGCCGTACGACCACAAAGACGCCGTCGCCTGGATCGTCGCCGAAGCGAACGCGGCACTCGGTTATCACGAGGCGCGCTACGACCGCGATGGGCGGCGCCACGAACCGGTGATGACGCCGCTCACGGAAACGGCCGCCGTGCACGCTCCGCCGCTCGCGAAGGACGACGTGATGCTCGTCACCGGCGGCGGCAAAGGCATCGCGGCCGAATGCGCGCTGGCACTCGCACGCGAATACGGCGTGAAGCTCGGCCTGATCGGGCGCTCCGATGCCGGCAGCGATCCCGCGCTGGCGGCGAACCTCGCGCGCTTCGCGGCCGCGGGTGTGACGACGTACTACGCCGCGGCCGACGTCACCGACGCGGAAGCCGTGCGCGACGCAGTGCGCTCGATCGAGCAGCGTCTCGGCCCGGTCGTCGCGGTGCTGCACGGCGCCGGCATCAACGAACCGCGCCCGCTGAGCGCGCTCACTGAAGCCATCGTCGAGCGCACGCTGCGCACGAAACTCGACGGCGCGCGCAACGTGCTCGCGGCGATCGATCCCGGCACGCTCAAACTGTTCGTCACGTTCGGCTCGATCATCGCGCGCACCGGACTACGCGGCGAAGCGGACTACGGCCTCGCGAACGAATGGCTCACGCGCTTCGTCGAGCGCTTCCAGACCGAGCACGCTGCCTGCCGCTGCCTGTCGGTGGAGTGGTCGGTGTGGTCCGGCACCGGCATGGGCGAGCGACTCGGGCGGTTGGATGCGCTGATGCGCGAAGGCATCACACCGATCGCGCCAGAGGCCGGCATCGGGATGCTGTCGCGCCTGCTGCGCGCACCGTTGCCGGGCTCGTCGGTGATCGTCGCCGGACGCATCGGCGAGTTACCGACGCTGGCACTCGAGCAGCCGCCGATGCCGCTGCGGCGGTTCATCGAGCGGATCGCGGTCCACTATCCCGGCATCGAGCTGGTGGTCGACACCGATCTCTCGCCCGAGAGCGATCCCTATCTGCGCGACCACGTCTATCGCGGCGTGATGCTGCTGCCGGCCGTGATGGGGCTCGAAGCGATCGCACAGGTCGCGATGACGCTCGCCGGCGAATCAAATGCTCCGGTGTTCGAGCGCGTCGCGTTCCATCGCCCGATCACCGTGCCCGCGGGTGGTGAGTGCACGCTGCGCGTGGCGGCGCTCATGCGAGAGGACGGCAGCGTCGACGTCGTGCTGCGTTCGTCCGAATCGGATTTCGCGGTCGATCACTTCGAGGCGCGCTGCGTGTTCGGCGCGCGGCCCGCGGGCCTGGAACACCTCGCCGATCGTGACGATTTGAACGGACCGCTGCCGCTCGATCCGGAACGCGATCTCTACGGCGGCATGCTGTTCCAGAGCGGCCGCTTCCAGCGCGTGCTGAACTACCGTGTGCTGCGAGCGACCGAATGCGTGGTCGAGATCGCGACCGACACCCGGCCCGAGTGGTTCGGGCCTTACGTGCCCGCCGACCTCGTGCTCGGCGATCCCGGCGCGCGCGACGCCGCGATCCACGGCATCCAGGCGTGCATCCCCCACATGACGGTGCTGCCGACCGCGGTCGCGCGCATCGTCCCCGGCGATCTGGGCGCGGGCGCGCCGTGGACCGTGCACGCGCGCGAGCGGTCGCGGCTCGGGGATCGGTTCGTCTACGACCTCGAGATCGCGGACGCCGGCGGCCGCGTGCGCGAACGCTGGGAAGGACTCGAACTCAAGGCGATGCCGGGTGTCGCGCGCGCCGGCGCGTGGCCGCTGCCGCTGCTCGGACCCTACGTCGAGCGGCGCGTCGCCGAGTTGATTCCGGGCTCGGCCGTGCGCGTGGCGCTCGCGGCGAACGGCCACGCCACCCGCGGAGGCAACAGCGAACACGCGATGAGCCTCGCCTTTGGCCGCGCGATCGCCGTGCACCGCGACCCCAACGGCAAGCCTTCGCTTCCGTCCGAGCCCGCGCAATCGGTTTCGTCATCGCATGCGGGCACGCTGACGTTCGCGATCGGCGGCTGCGGGCCGATCGGCTGCGACGTCGCCGGTGTGATCGCGCGCACCGAACTGCAATGGCGCGATCTGCTCGGACCGCGGCGCTTCGGCCTCGCGGAACGGATGGCGAGCGAGTCGGCGGGCGAACTCGGTCCGGCCGCCACGCGGGTGTGGGCAGCGCACGAGTGTCTGCGCAAGGCAGGCTGGGCGGGCGATCAGCCGCTAGTGCTGGTCGAGACCGGCGCCGACGGCTGGACGGTGCTCGCGTCGGGCCCGCTGCGGGTCGCGACCTACCTCGCCTCGATCCAGGACGCAACGGAACCCACGGTGATGGCGGTGCTCGCAAGGAGGGACGATGGCGGGCTATGAAATGCGTCACGTGGTCGCGTTCGAAGAGACCAACCTGCTCGGCAATGTCTATTACGTGAACTTCATCCGCTGGCAGGGCCGCTGCCGCGAGTTGTTCCTGCGCGACCACGCGCCGAACATGCTCGAAGAGATCGGCGGCGGGCTCGTGCTCGTGACCACGCGCTGCTCGTGCGAATACCTGCGCGAGCTGGAACCGTTCGACGAAGTGATCGTCCGCATGCACTTCGGCGGTGCCGCGCAGAACCGGCTCACGATGAAGTTCGACTATCTGCTCGCGACGGCGCAGGGCGAACAACCGGTCGCGCGCGGCGAGCAGCAGGTCGCGTTCATGCGCCGCGAGAACGGCCGCATGGTGCCGGCTCCGATTCCCGATGAGCTGCTGCGCGCGGCGCGCGCGTACGAGGAAGTCTCGTGAAGGGCGATCCCGGCGCGACGGGCGAAGCGATGTTCCTGCCGGCGCTGCACGAATCGCCGGCCGGCGCATACGCCGGCGTGATCGAGGGCCTCGCGCGCGCGGGCATGGACGTGCCGCAGATCATGTTCCTGTTCGCCTACAAGCCCGAACGCACGCAGCACCTGTCGCGCTTCACCCACGAGGTGATGCGCGGACCCTCGCCGCTCGAACCGGGGCTGCGCGAGTTGATCGCGGCCTACACGTCGCGGCTCAACCATTGCCCGTTCTGACTCAACAGCCACGCCGCGGTCGCGGCGGAGCTGCTCGGCGATCGCGCACGCGTGGATGCAGTGCTCGCGGACCTCGTCACCGCACCGATATCCGAGGCCGACCGCGCGCTGTTCACATTCGTCGAGCAGATGAACCGCGCGTCCTGGGACTTGAATCGCGAACATATCGATGCGGTCGTCCGGGCCGGATGGTCGCAGGAGGCGGTCTATGACGCGATCACCGTGTGCGCGTTGTTCAACTTCTACAACCGCTGGTGCGATGCCGGCGGAGTTCACGCCATGGCGAACGAGGATCACGCCGCGAGCGGGGCGCGCATGGCGCAGCACGGATATCTCCCGCCGCAGGCGAACGGCGCAGTACCCGGCTCCGACGACCCCCATTCGGGCTGACGCCGCGCGTTGAAGCATCTCCACGACTTCGCGATCCGGCGCCCGCGCCTGGTCCTCGCTCTCGCGCTCGCCGTCACGCTAGCGGTGGCGCCCGGGATGCTGCGACTGCACCTGCGCACCGACGGCCACGCGCTGATCCCGCCGCGCGATCCCGCGGTGCTGCTCGACAATCAGGTGCGTCAGGCTTTCGGCGTACACGATCCGCTCGTGATCGTCGTCCGTTCGCGGAACCCCGATGGAATCTACGACGCGCGCACTCTGGCATTGATCGCGCGCCTCACGCACGCCTTCCAGGAATTGCCCGGGATCGATTCGGCGAGCGTGCGCAGCCTCGCGACCGAACCCAGCGAACGCTTCCGTCCGGGAACGCTGCTCCGGCGCGAACTCCTCGATCCGCTGCCGGCGACGGCTGCCGACATGGATCGATTGCGCGGCGAGATCGCCGACATCGGACTCCTGTCGGGCACGCTGCTCGCGCGCGACGCGCGTGCCGCCGCGATCCTCGCCGGGATCGATGCGGGCACCGATCGCGCGGCGATCGTCTCGAGCGTCCGAGAGGTGATCGCTGCCGCCGACACCGCGGGCCACGACGTGACCGTGATCGGCGCGCCGGTCGCGGAAGCCTTGCTCGGCGTCCACATTCTCGAAGACCTCGGCATCTCGAAGCACCGTGCGCAGCGCGATGCCTTCGACGCTGCTTCCGGCGACGGCGCCCGCGCCATCGCCCGGCTGCGCGAGGCGATCGCCCGCCACGTCGGCCTGCTCCCGATCGCGATCGTGTTCATGGGGCTCGTGTTCCTGATCAGCTTCAGGAGCTTTGCCGCGACCTGGCTTCCGTTGAGCGAAGCGCTCGCGTGCCTGGTGTTCGTGTTCGGACTCATGGGCTGGCTCGGCGTGCCGGTGTATCTCACGATGGCGGTGCTGCCCGTGATCCTCGTGTCGATGGGGCTCGCGGACGAGATCCATGTGTTCACGTCGTACCGCCAGCGTGTCGCCGCGCATCCGAACGAACCGATCACCTCCGCGGTTCGCGCGGCGCTCGACGAGACGAGCCTGCCGGTGATGGCGACCGGATGGACCACCGCGATCGGCTTTCTCGCATTCGCGCTGTCGCCACTCGCGCCGATCCGCGCGTTCGGCATCTTCACCGCGGCCGGCATCGTGTTCTGCATGGTGTGGACACTCACCGTGATCCCGGCACTGCTGGTGCTGTTGCCGGCGCGCGCACTCGCCGGACGGACGCGTGACGCGGGCGATGCGGCACCGCGCGCATGGGTCGCGTGGATCGCAAAACTCGGCGCGCGGCCCGTGATCACCCTGACGCTCACGGCGATCGCGCTGCTCGCTTCACCGCTCGCGATCCGCAAGGTGGAGATCCAGGACAGCTGGATCAGCGGGTTCGCGCCCTCGAGCGCGTTCTATCGGGCGACGCAGTACTTCAACCGGCAGTTCTTCGGGACGCATCGGCTGCTGCTGTCGGTCGACACGGGACGCCCGCTTCTCATCCAGGGCACGCTGTCTCCTGCGGATCTGCACGGCAACGTGACGCTGTTCCCGGACAGCCTCATCGCCGACCCCACCTTGCTCACCGGCTGCTCGCTCTGGGTGAGCGTCCTGCCACGATCCGCCCGGCAATCCTCCGCGTCGCGCCGCCCCGGATTGCCGGAACTCGGCCAGCCTTCATACTGGTCCTCGGTCGTCGAAAGCGCCGAACGCCGCGACGGCCGCATCGCCGTCACGACGCCGCTCTACCACGGCTCGGCGCAGTTCCTGTTGATGCCGGAACCGTCCGACACCCTCATGTTCGCGCTTCTCTCCCAGCGGCTCGCAATTCCGTCGCTGCTCATGGCGCTCGACTCGCTCGAACAGTTCGTGCGCGCCCGGTCGCAGCTTTCGGTCGGCGGAGTTCTCGGGCCCTCGGATCAGATCGCGACCGTTGAATTCCTCATGAGCGATCGGTCACCGGGATCGCGCGGCATTCCGAGCGATCCCGATCGCGTGCGCTGGCTGTGGTCGGCACTTCGGACGGTGTTCGGCGCCGGGCGCGTCGGCGAAGTCGCAACCCCGCAGTTGGACCACGCGCTGATCACAGTATTCTTGAAGAACGCGAACTACCGAGACACGCGGCAGCTCATGGCGGAGATTCGCGACTATGAGCGCGAGCATCTGGCACCTTTGAAGATGCGGATCGATTTCGCCGGCGACGTCGCCGTGAGCCAGGCATTGATCCAGGCGATCGTGCGCTCGCAGGTCGGTTCGCTGCTCGCCTCGCTGCTGGGGATCGTCGCGGTCAGCGCGATCCTGTTCCGCTCGATGCGCTGGGGAATCCTGTGCATGGCGCCGGCCGGCATCGCGGTGGCGGGCACGTTCGCGATGATGGGAGTCGTGGGCATGCCGCTCGGCGTCGCGACCTCGATGTTCGCGAGCATGGTGCTGGGCGTCGGCGTCGACTTCGCGATTCACCTGGTCCATCGCTACCGCGAGGCCACGCGGCGCGGCGAGCCGCACGGGGCCGCGGTGCTCGACGCGCTCACCGCGACCGGACCCGGCATCCTCGTCAACGCACTCGCGGTGACGGCCGGATTCGGCATCCTCACGCTGTCACAGGTGCCCGCGAACGCTCAGCTCGGATCGATTACGGTCGTGAGCCTGCTCGGCTGCCTCGTCGCAACCTTGCTCGTGCTCCCGCCGCTGCTGCGCGTGGCGGCACCCCGCGAAGGCGCGACGACGAAGGATTCCTGACCCGCGGTCGGGCTACTAAACGAGGAGGGAGCCGTATCGGCCCCCTCCTCGTCCGTACATCCAACTCGAATCCGTCCTACTTGATGATCGTCGCCTTCGTGCTGCCGGCCTGCTTGCCGTTGATGGCGATGCGAATGAAGTACTGCCCGGCGCCGAGCTTGCGGCCTTCGTCGTTGCGGGCGTCCCAGAACATCGCGTGCGGTCCGGCCGGCATCGCGGCGTCGATCAGATCGCGGACGCGCTTGCCCGCCGCGTCATAGACCGTCAGGCGAACCCGGGCCGGCTGCGTGAGCCGGTACAGGATCGAGGTGCCGGTGTTGAACGGATTCGGCCGGTTCACGAGCTTGAGGCTGCGCGGACCCTGCGGATCCAGCCCGGGAACGCTGGTCGTGCCCGGATTGCCGGTCTGCATGCGGATCGTCGCGGTGGTGGAACCCGAGCGTCCGGCCAGGGCTCCTCCCGGGGCGCCGACGAAGTCGATGCGATAGGTGATGTCGAAGAAGCTGTAAACGTTCCACGATGCGCCGGGCCCACTGGGTCCATTGGGTCCCGGTATCGAGGTGAGCGTCGTGTGCCCCGGGCTCGGCAGGCCGAAGTTGCTGCCCGCGGTGACGCGCAGCAGATCGAAGTCCGGATCACCCGTGATCTGGCCCTGGACCCCCTCCATCTGCGTGTCGAACGACTGGGGTGACGTGCCGGGAACGCGAGCTTCCGTTGCCGACTGGCACTGAGTCTGGATCGACAGGGTGCGATGGAAGGTGGAGAGCTCACCGGTGCCATTCAGCTGCAGCGTGAGGCCCGAGCTGAATTGCTCCTTCTCGCCACCCGCGGGATCGGGGAAGTGATTGACGTTGAAGAACTGCGCATGCTCCGCGGCGATGTTGATGGTCGTGCCCGGAGGCAGACCGTCGATCATGCGGTGGAGATCGTCGGGGCTGACATAGCCGCATCCCTGAGGCGGCAGATCGACGGTGCCGGTGCCGTTGTCCACGACCGTGCACGGCGGGACCGGCGGCGGCGGTTCACCCGCACCCATGCGGATGGTCCCAGTGGTCGAGCCGGACATCCCACCCAGCGGTCCGCCGGGCTTGCCGATGAAGTCGATTCGATACGTGATGTCGAAGAAGCTGTCGACGTTCCAGTTGCCGCCCGGCTGCTGCGTCAACGTCGTGTGGCCCGGGCTCGGCATGCCGAATCCGTTGCCCGCGGTGATGCGCAGCAGATCGAAGTCGGGATCACCGGCAGGCAACTGGCCCTGGATTCCCTGCATCTGCGTGTCGAACGACTGCGGGGAGGTTCCCGGCGTGCGCGGCCCGACGTGCGTGACGCACTGCGCGTTCAGCGGCACCGATCGGGAATATCCGGTCAGCGAACCGGTGCCGGTGAGCGTCAACTGGAGCGTCGACTGGAACTGCTCGACCTCGCCTCCGAGCGAGCCGCCCGGCGTGTGCGTGACGTTGAGGAACCGCGAGTGTTCGACACCCACCTTGATCGTCGTTCCCGGCGGAAGGCCGTTCACGATCACGTGAAAGTCCGTCGGGCTGACGTAGGGGCACCCCGCCGGGGGCAGGGAGACGGTGCCGCTGGCGTCGGGCTGGAAGCATTGACTGGCGAGCGCCAGCGACGGTGTGAGCAGCAACGCGAGTGCGGTCGCATACAGTAGACGCGGCCGAAGGGCGCGGGAGCCGGGTGGCAGCAAGGGGCTCATGATTCCCTCCTGGATTCGGGCCCGCAGTCGCCATTCCAAATGTGGAAAGAGTTGGAACGGCTGACACACGCTACCAACTCAGCGCGGCACGCGACCCGTGTTGGTGTTCCATAGAACTTCGCGACCGAATCGGAATTCTTCCTCCGACGCAACGAATAGGATCGGTTTACGTTCGGGGAATGTCAATGACCAAGATCGCGGGTCGGGTGAATTCGGCTTCGGGGTGCCCCGTGACTCAACGGCGGCGCACCTCGAAGGTAAGTACCGGGGCCGATGTCTCGAGCCGCTCGGCTGGCCGTCGCGGGCGCGGACCCTCGCGCGATGCACGGCCCACCCGTGCAATCCGCACCGGTCCGGCGGGACCGCCGACACAACCGCAACGACTTACGGGGTGGCCGCGTCCTTGCCCGAGGTCGGCGGACCTTTCCGTCCGCTGGTGAGCGACCCCGCGAGGGGCCGCGGCCGCTGTTCCCCCGAGCCAGGAGGCTATTGTGCGAGTCCGTCTCTCGAGTCTCATCCTGCTGTCGATCACGGTGCTGGGCGCGTCTGTCGCCTGCGCCGAAACGTCCCCGGTCCAGTCCGGAGGCTTCGAGTTCGCGCCGTCCGTCGCGTTCACGCGCTCGAGCATCTCTCCCGCAGGCAGCGGCGCCTCGACCAGCGCGACGCACATCAACCTGCGCGCCGACGCCGCCCGCGCGTTCAACGACCGCTTCCAACTGACCGCCGGTGTGCTCGCCCAGCACACGGCGCGGCTGGGTTCGGCCCGCAATTCGGCGGGTGCCTCGTTCGGCGGGCAGTACAACTTCGCCTCCAAGAGCGGCGTGTTTCCGTTCGCGAGCCTGGCGTTCGGTCTCGTTCAGTACACCGGAGAAGACAGCGACCGGGCCCTGCTGCTGCCGATGATGCGCGTCGGCTTCCGCTCGATGGTCGGCGATGCGCGCTCGCTCAACGTTTCGGTCGGCTTCCAGCACGAATCGAATCCCGAGAGCGTGCACGAGACCAGCGCCGACGTGTTCGACATCGGCGTCGGCATGTCGCTGTTCCGCGCCCCCCGATAGTCTTCGCGTAGCACCGCTCACGAAGCCCGGAGCATCGGAACCCCCGAAGCTCCGGGCTTTCGCGTGCCTGCCGGCTTTGCCCCTGCCTCATGCGTGAGCTAGGCTTCGCCCTTACGCGAACGCCCCCGGAGCCCCTGCTCATGTCACACGATGACCCGTTCGAGAACCTTCAGCGCGAAGTCCAGCGCCTGTTCCACGACCTCGTCTACCATCGCCACCCGGCATCGCACTTCGGCGAGCCGACCTGGTCGCCACCGGCCGATCTGGTGGTGAACGAAGCCTCGGCCCGCGTCATCGTCGAACTCGCGGGCGTGCCGCGCGAAAACGTCCGCGTGCGATTGCGCGCAAATCTTCTGGAAATCACCGGTCGCCGCGAACCCCCCGAGCGGCCGAACGGATCGCACTACCACCGGGCCGAAATCTTTTTTGGCGAGTTCCGTCGCGTCATCGAGCTGCCGTGGACGGCCGACGAAGACCACGTCGACGCGAAGTTCCGCGACGGCATCCTGGAAATCCATCTGGTCCCGGCTCCGCAGCCGCAACGCACGGAGATTCCGGTGCACCAGCAGCATTCATAGAGGCGAATCCATCATGGCGAAACGCGCAAAGCCCAAGACGAAACATCGAGCCTCGAGTTCCCGGCCCGCGGCGAAGAGTGCCGCGTCGCGCGGCACCGCAAAGCGATCGAAGGCGACGGCTCCCTCGCGCGCTTCGAAGGCTCCGGCACGCGGCGCGGCATCCGCGAAGAAGCGCGCCGCGACGAAAGCGGTTGTAAGAGCGAAGGCACCGGTCGCCACGAAGGCAACCGGCAAAGCGAAGGTGCCGGTGGCGAAGGCCATCGCGCCGAAGACCACAGCGACGAAGCCCCAGGCGCCCGAAACGAAGACCGCGATGAAGTCGCAGACTGCGTTCATCGTTCCCGGCGCCGGCATCCTGCTCGCGCCCGAAGCGCAGGCGGGCGGTCTCGCGGGGCATCCGACCGGTGCATCGAATCCGGGCGATCGGCGCGAAGTGCCGATCCTGCCGGTGCGACAGACGGTGCTGTTCCCCTACGCGATCCTGCCGCTCAACGTCGGACGCTCGGGAAGCGTGCAGCTCCTCAACGAAGTCATGGCGGGTGACCGCACGATCGTCGTGGTCACGCAGCGCGATCCTTCGGCCGACACGCCGGCACTGCCCGACCTGCATCCGGTCGGCACGCTCGCGACCGTGCTGCGCATGGTGCGGGCCGGCGACAACCGGCTCAACATCCTGGTGCAGGGTGTGGCCCGCGTCACGATGATCGAAGCGGTGTCGCAGGAGCCGTACTTGAAGGCGCGGATCGAGATCCTCGGGGAACGCGAAGCCGACGACGTCGAAACCGACGCGCTGGTGAAGAACGTGATCGGCCAGTTCGAGCGCGTGGTCGCCTTGTCACCCAATGTGCCCGATGAAGCGGTGGTCGCCGCGCGCGAGCAGACGAGCCCCGGCAAGATCGCGGACTTCATCGCCTCGCTGCTCGATCTGCCGATCGAGGACAAGCAGGGCCTGCTCGAGCAACTCGACGCCAAGGTGCGGCTCCAGAAGCTCACCGAGATCCTCGCGCGCGAACTGCAGGTGCTCGAGGTCGGCCAGAAGATCCAGGAGTCGGTGCAGGAGCAGCTCGGCGAACACCAGAAGGAGTTCGTGCTGCGCCAGCAGCTCGAAGCGATCCGCAAGGAACTCGGCGAAGGCGACGACGCCCAGCGCGAGATCGAAGAGTTGCGCGAGCGGATCGAGAAGGCCGCGATGCCGCCCGAAGTACGCAAGGAGGCCGATCGCGAGCTGGAGCGCCTGTCGCGCATTCCGCCGCAGGCCGCGGAGTACACGGTCTCGCGCACGTACCTCGAATGGCTGTGCGACATGCCGTGGGCCGTGATCACCGAGGACCAGCTCGATTTGAAGCATGTGCGCGCGGTGCTCGACGAAGACCACTACGGACTCGACCGCATCAAGGAACGCATCCTCGAATACCTCGCGGTGCGCAAGTTCAAGAAGGACGCGCGCACGCCGATCCTGTGCTTTGCGGGCCCTCCCGGCACCGGCAAGACCTCGCTCGGGCGTTCCATCGCGCGCGCACTCGGTCGCAAGTTCGTGCGCCAGTCGCTCGGCGGAGTGCGCGACGAAGCCGAGATCCGCGGGCATCGCCGCACCTACATCGGAGCGCTGCCCGGCAACATCGTGCGTGGCATCCGGCGCGCAGGTTCCAAGAACCCGCTGTTCATGCTGGACGAGATCGACAAGCTCGGCGCCGACTTCCGCGGCGATCCGTCGAGCGCGCTGCTCGAGGTGCTCGACCCCGAGCAGAACGGCGCGTTCGTCGACCACTACCTCGATGTTCCGTTCGACCTGTCGCAGGTGATGTTCCTGACGACTGCGAACTATCTCGACCCGGTGCCGCCGGCGCTGCTCGACCGCATGGAAGTGATCGAGCTGTCGGGCTACACCGACCAGGAGAAGCTGGAGATCGCGAAGCGCCATCTGATTCCGAAGGGCATCGCCGAGAACGGTCTCGCCGAGCTCCAGATCCAGTTCACCGACGAAGCGGTGCTCAAGGTCGTGCACGAGTACACGCGCGAAGCGGGGCTGCGAAACTTCGAGCGCGAGCTGACGAATCTGCTGAGGAAGACCGCGAAGCAGGTGGCCGAAGGCGGCGATCCCATCCGCGTGATCGGCCCGGAGCGCGTGCGCGAACTGCTGGGCCCCGAGCGCTTCGAGCGCGAGATGGCGACCGCGCTCGATTCACCAGGCGCCGCACTCGGACTGGCGTGGACGCCGAGCGGCGGCGAAGTGCTCACGGTCGAAGCCACGTCGATGCCCGGCAGCCGCGGCCTCACGCTGACCGGCCAGCTCGGCGAAGTCATGAAGGAGTCGGCGCAGGCGGCGCTCTCCTACATCCGTTCGCACGCCGAAACGCTCGGCATCGAGCCGAACTTCTACGAGAACACCGATCTCCATATCCATCTGCCGGCCGGTGCGATCCCCAAGGACGGACCGTCCGCGGGTGTCACGCTGTGCACCGCGCTCGTGAGCCTGCTCACCGGACGGCGCGCGCGCGCCGGGATCGCGATGACCGGCGAGATCACACTGCGCGGCAACGTGCTCAAGGTCGGCGGGATCAAGGAGAAGGTGCTCGGCGCGCATCGCGCGGGCATCACCACGATCATCCTGCCCGAGGACAATCAGGGCGATCTCGAAGAAGTGCCGGTCGACGTGCGCACACACGTGATCTTCTGCCCCGTCGAGCGCATCGAGCAGGTGCTGCAGCTCGCACTCGAGCCCGCGGCGGAAGCGAGCGACTCCGGCAACGGCGCGCCGGTCGACACCGAACTGCGCATCGTGCGGCCGGACGGGACCGAGGACAAGAAGCGGGTCCGCACGAAGCAGAAGGCGCCGGACGTCTGATTTTTCGGGGCGGTGAGGTGCGGCTACGGACTTCCGACGCGCTGCAGCATCATTGAGCGGATGTGGGCCGGAGCGGCGTCCGCCGGCGACAGGCCGACGTCGATTCTCCCGCCCGCGTGATCGAAGGACAGTGAGTCGCTGCCCGTGGCGACCGTCCCACTGCCGGCACTTCGCACCTCGATGCGAACGCCGCGGCGATCGCTGTCGAGCACCAGCCGCCAGCTCCCGGCCGGCAACTCGAGATCCACGAGGATCGCCGGCGTTTCGCGGGTGACGAGCACTGCGGGCTTACCGCCGGAGTCGAGGCGCGTGATACTCGCGGGGTTCGCGTTCAGCAGCCAGCCCGGCACGGTCACGCGGCCCGGCTCGCGCACGATGCCGAGCTTTCCTCCTTCGCGGCGTGTCCAGATGCGCGACTGGACGGCATAGGGATCGTCCGCCGCGTACGTCACGAGCGCGTAGCGGGAAGTGAACGTGCTGTCGGCCACCAGCTCCTTGCCGCTGCGGAAGCAGCCGGTGTCGCGGCCGGTCGGGACACACAGCATCACGAGATCGGGCTCGCGCGAGAGCACGTAGCGTCCGTCGCCGAGTTCATGGCCGAGCCGTCCGCTGCCGAATTCCTTGGGCGGATGATGCGCGATCCAGTGATCGCTCAGGCCGAGCATGTCGATGGCCGGCAGCTTCGACCAGTACGGCACCGAGCCCGCGGGATCGACGGCGATGCGGGGTGCGCGGTCGCCGAATGCGCGCGCGAGGAAGCGCCCGATCACTTCGCCGTCCCACTCCCAGCGCTCGATGCGCGCGCGCACGGCGGCGGGATCGGCGAGTTGCATCGCGCCGTACACGGCGATTCCCGCGAGCGTGATGCCCGCGACCCCGGCGAATCGCCGGCGTTCCAGTACGCGGCCCAGCGCTTCAGCCACGATGAACGCCGCGAGCACGACGAGCGGCACGAGGAATCTGCGCGCCGGGAACAGATCGCCCCCGATCATCAACACGTACAGCATCCACAGTGCGATCGGAACCACGAGCAGCGTGATGCGCCGCGGTGCGCCACGCACCCCGCGCGCGGCGATCAACGCGGCCACGATGCCGAGGATCAGCGGCAGGAACGCGAACAATCCGTCGGCCAGGTACAACACGCCGCTGCGAAGCCGCGCGGCGGACAGCGCGAGCTTCACGCGTGACGAATTGGAGATCCACTCACCGTAGTAGGCGAGCCGGAACGCGAGCTGGGATGCGGTGAACAGTGCCGGGCCGGCGGCGAGCACGCCCGCGAGTTTCAACGCGGCTCGCCCGCGTGCGGCGAGCAGGCCCGCGCACAGCGCGCCCGCGAGCAGGAAGCCGTCCGGGCGCGTGATGCACAGGAGTCCGAGCAGCAGCGACGGCACGCAGGCATCGCGCGCGACAGCTTCCGGCCGCAACAGGCGCAGCGTGGTCGCGATCGCCCACGCGAACAGTGCGGCGACGAGTGGCGTCTCGAGCCCGCCGACGGTCCACACGGCGATCGGCGCGGCGAGCGCGATCACGAGCGTGCCCGCGAGTGCCGGCAGTGCGCCGGTGAAGGCCTCGGGCGCGAACGCCCACGCGACCGCCGCGAGTGCAGCGGCATGGCAGGCGAATCCGAGCATGCGGGCCGCGACCACGAGATCGATGCCGAGCGCGCCCAAGCCCGAGCACAACAGCACCCACAGCAAGTTCGAGTAGCCCTCGACGCGCTCGCCGTCGTTCCACGTGAGGCCGTGGCCCTCGAGCAGCCGCTCGGCATAGCGCAGCGAGATCAGCGCGTCGTCGGCGATGAACGGCAGATAGGAGCGCGCGTGGAACGCGAGCACCAGTGCCGCGACCATCGCGACGAAGAAGCCGAGCCCGGAGGCGTTCGCGGATTCGCGGGCGGCAGCGCCCGAGCCGTCCCGGCGGGTCGACTCGCGGGAAGCCGGAGAGGTGCGGCGGTCGCGGCGCTTCATGCGTGCTCGCGCGGCGTGAAGCCGCGTGTATGCAACGCGTCGCCGGTGCGCCCGTACGTCGCGACGCCGGTGCGCGGGCCCGGCACTCCTACCCCACAGCCTTCAGTTCGAAACCGGCGTCCTCGAGCTCGCACACATCGGCGACGATGCCTGCAGCGCCATGCTCGCGCGCGAACGTGGCACCGTCCTCGAACGCGGCACCGCCCGCACATAGTTCCTTCGCGAGCACCGGGATCGTCGTCTCGCGCAGCGCGGCGAGCGATTCGCTGCGGCTCGGCTTCATGCCGAGCCCGCTCGCGTTCACCGGCGCCACGATGTAGTCGGGACTCACGCCCCACTCGCGGAACCGTTCGAGCATCAATCCGAGATTGTGGGTTTCGATGCCGGCCGCTGCGCGGAACCGCGAACGCACGAGCCGCACGAACGTTTCGAACAGCCGCCGGTTGCCCGCGGCGAGCGCGCAGTCGGAGAGCCACGCATCGAGCACCACGCCCTTCACGTCACGCGTGCGCACGCTGGCGATCTCGGATTCGATCAGCACCGGCAGCCGCACGGTCCAGTCGCCGCCGTAGAGCGACGCGGGACGCGTGAAGCGCGCGAGCGCCATGCGCACACCGGCCGAGGTCCTGGCACCCGTCACGCGCCGGCGCAGCAACGGCTCGACGCCGGGTTCGAGTTCGAGACGCTCCTGCTCGTTGAGCGCGGGAATCACGGCATGAACCGGGATCGCGCGCCGCAAGATGCGGCTCGCCGCGGCCAGCAACGGCGTCGGGCTCGCGAGCACACCGTCGGCGCCCGCATCGAGCGCGCGAGAGATCGTCACTGCCATGGCCTCGGGCCCGCGGTAGCGCGAGGTGACATCGAGGATGCGGTCGCGGGTCGCGAACGTGAGGCCGTGCAGCGAGCGGGTTCCGAGCAGCACGCGCGGCGGGGCGACCGGGCTCATCGCGCGACCTCCACCGCACCACCGCCCGCGGCGGCCGACGCGTAGAGCGCATCGATCACGCGCAAGGTTTCGAGACACGCGGACAGTTCGGTCGGAATGTCACCGCCGTTCGCGATCCCCGCAACGAACGTCGCGTCCTCGAGCCACCGTTCGTCGCCTTCCAGCTCGAAGCGCGCGAGCTGCGGCAGATCGGCGCGGCCGAAGCGCGTCACGCCTGAAGGAAACGTGCCGCGCGCCGCGGTGAGATCGATCTCGACCGCGTCCTCGGACAGCAGCATGCGCCCGTACTCGGCTTCGACCTCGATCACGGTCGCGGGGCGCGGATAACCGGGCGCGCTCCACGAGGTCTCGAATCCGAGCCGTCCACCGCGCTCGAGCGTCCAGCCGCCGCGCGCCTCGTCGTCGAGCGCGCCATAGAGGCTCTGCGAAGTCGCGGCCACCGACGAAGGCATCCCAAACATGCGGACCAGCACGAACATCATCTCGGCACCGACGTGCGCGAGCACGCCACGCGGTCCGCCGTGCGCCGAGTACGCGCGCTGGTGGAGCGGCGTCACGACGCGCGAAACGTTGCGCGAGGCGCGCACCTGGCGCACGGCGCCGAGCGTGTCGGCGGCAACGATGCGCCGCGCGAGACTGAACACCGGGTGATAAGCGAGCGACCACGCGCAGGCGATCGAACGCTCGGCGCGCGCCGCCGCGTGAATCAAGGGCGCGGCATCTGCCGCCGTGAGCGCGGGCACGCCTTCGATCTGCACCGCGACTCCCGCCTCGAGCGCCTGCGCGGCGAGTCCCGCGCGCAGATCCAGCGGCGTCGCGACGAACAGGACCTCGGGCGTCCCGCGCTGAATCAGCGTGGCGGCACTGGCGAACGAGCGAGCCGAAAGCCCCATGCCGCGCGCGTTGCGGCGCGCGTTGCGGTCGGGGTCGCCGATCGCGACCAGCTCGACGTTGGTGATCGTCGAGAGCGCGGCCGCGTGATGCAGTCCCGATCGCCCGAGCCCGAACACGGCCGCGCGAACGGGTCGCTGAGGCTCCAAGGATGCATGGTGCTCGATGGCGAGTGGCGCTAGGAGTTCTTCGGCAATGGTCATGGACGAAGCAGGTTAGTGGGAAGGGCAGCGCGACGCAACGCGATCGCGAAATACGGCGCGCAGAACTGTCGCGCGCGCCGCGCGACTTGGCCGCGCGACCTCACGCGCTCATCTTGAACTGGATCTCGACGTCGGCCAGATCGCGCTCGTCGACCTTGAACAGATGCTGCGGCGTGCAGTGGAGCCATCCCGCGACGTACATGTCGGGAATCTGCTCGATGCGCGTGTTGAACGTGGTCACGATGTCGTTGTAGAACTCGCGGCGGTCGGCGATGTGATTCTCGAGCTCGCTGATCCGGCCCTGGAGCTGCAGGAACGACTGATTCGCCTTCAAGTCGGGATACGCCTCGGCGACCGCGAAGAACTGGCCCAGCGCGCGCGTCAGCTGGCCCTCGGCGACCGCGCGATCGGGCACGCTGGTCGCGCTCATCAGCGCGCCGCGCGCTTCGCTCAGCTTGTCGAACACGCCGCGCTCGTGCTGCATGTAGCCTTCGCACACCTTGACCAGCTTCGGCAGCTCGTCGTGACGTTGCTTCAGCAACACGTTGATGTTCGCCCACGAGCGCCCGATGTTATTCCGCAGCGCAACCAGGCCGTTGTAGATCGAGAGGGCGTAGCCCACCCCGCCGACTACGACGAACAGCACGACCGCGAGTCCGATCATCTCACCCATGTGAACCCTCCAAGGTACTTCGTCCGACCGGCGCGACTCGGTCAGTGGAACAGTTGGCGCCCGGCCAGCGCGTGAATCCAGTAGCCGAGACCCATGATCGTGAGCATCGGACCTCCGAACAGATGGAGCAGCGTGGAGGCGCCGTAGGAGATTTCGAGCGCGAGCTCGGATTCGGTGCTGATGATGAACGTCGATTCCTGTTCGCCGCGCCGGATGACGGCCGCGGTGCGGCCGTGGAGTTCCTTCATCCGTTCCGGACCGTGGTTCGAGGTGTTGCGTGCCGGGCGACCGCCGAAGGAAGCGAAGGCTCCGTCGGTTCCGGTCGCGCGCAATTCGGGTTCGGCTGCGGCGGCCGCGGCGGCCTCGACCCACACCGGCTGCGAGATGTCGCGCGACGCCGCGCGCGGCACGGCGGTGCCGAGCACATACACGCGCTGGCCTTCTTCGAGCATCCGCTCGCGAAATCGGATGGAGCTCATACGCCACAGCTGTCGCTGCCACAGGCGCTGCCCGGCCAGATAACCTGAGTAAGGCTCCGGAAGCGTGAGCCCGAAGCACTCTTCCTCGCAGGCAACGGGTGTTCTGCACTGGGAACCGCTCGGATACACCAGCGCAATGCCGGTTCCGTCGTCCACATAGAAGGGATTGCCCGAGCTGTTGCGATGGACGGAGCGGTATCCGCCGCGACGGCCCATGCGGATCGAGATGTCGACTTCCCAGTACGCGCACTCGCGTCCCGAAAACGGCGCGCGCACCCGGCTGCGCGAGATCACGGCACCGCTGACCTCGACGAGCCCCATCGCCATCGAGCGGATGCGCGCGGTCGGCGTGTTGCGGATCAGCCGGCGGGTGCGCAGGTCGCGGAACCCGCGCGCGAACATCACGGGTCCGGAGAACAGCGCCATCGCGGCGAGCACGGGCAGATCGAATCGCGACATCGAGAGTTCCACAGGGGTGCAACATGCCATGGGAGAACGAGCCGGCGGCGGGGGACCGGACATCCGGGTATCGGCACGGCCGGCGGGCTCGAATAGCGCGAAGTTCAGGACTTTGACAGTTCCTGTTTTGAAGGCACCGAAAGGCCCCTTCCCCGGAACCTCTGCCTCATACGCGGGGTTTTTCACGCGGGTGGGTGGTGATAACGTGGGCGTTGCCGCGAGGGTGACGGTTCACGCGAACCGCCCACCCGCCAGATCCCGCCTCCCCGGGGAGTGCCCATGAAACGCTTCGTCACGATCGCCGTTGCCGCCAGCCTCGCGCTGGGAACGGTCGCCCCGGCGGCGCGCGCCGCCGTCAACATCGAGCGCTCGAGCCAGGAGAATCCGGTCGTCGAAGTCTCGCGCTCGGTCATCTACGGCGGACTCGCGGGCCTCGTCATCGGCTCGGCGTTCGCGCTCGCCGGTGACGGCGGCAACGACGGTGACGTCGTGCGCTGGTGTTTCGTCGGAGGCACGCTGGTGGGATTCGCCGCGGGCGTTTACTTCGTCGCGAATCGCCCGCAACCGGAAGCGGCGATCGAGCTGGGCGACGGAGTCGAGTTCCACGTGCCCACGATCGCGCGCTCGCCGGCAGGGACCGCGCAGATCGCTCTCGTCGGCTATCGCTTCTAGCAGTTTACTGAAAGCGTCGAGTGCAAGGCGCGAGGGAAGTGACGAGCGAGATGTATCCGCAGGATACTTCGCAGCGAGGATCGAACGAGCAACGCAGCAATCGACGCTTTCAGTAAACTGCTACTTGTCGTCGCGCTTCTTACGCTCGTCGCGGCGCCCGCGCCGGTACGCGTACGAATACACCAGGTAGATCGCGACCGCGTGGATCACCCACCAGCCGAACTGGAAGAACTGGAGCCCGTCGGGCAGCACCAGGATCATGACGCCCCCAGCGACCGCACGAACGCGCGGTCGGCTTCGAGAACTTCCGCCACATCGATGTCCCGCGGCAGCACCCATCGATAGGCGTGGACACCGTGGCCCGGGTTGAACTCGTCCGACTCGAACTCGCAACGCAGGAACGTGATCTCGACCTCGATTCCGTGCGCGTAGCGATGACGCTCGACGTGCAGCCGTTCGATCACGCGCGACTCGACCCCGAGTTCCTCGCGCACCTCGCGGACCACCGCGGCTTCGGGCGATTCCCCGGCTTCGAGCTTCCCTCCCGGAAACTCCCACTGCATCCCGAGCGCCCCGCCGGGCGGGCGCTGCGTGAGCAGAATTTGATCGCCCCTCCACACCACGGCCGCCGCCACATGAATGCGGCTCTCGACCGCGGCGGCGCTCATCGGGGCCTGCCCGCACACGCTTCGGCGATCGCGGCTTCGAAACGCTGGAGGTAGCGGCGGTCTCCGCCCTCGCGCGCCGCGATCCATTCGCGCGCCGTGCGATGCAGCAATGCCGCATGCTCGGTGCGGACCGGGCGCTGCTTGAGCATGCGCGGCAGCTCGAGATAGGTCGGAGGACTGTCGATCACGAGCGGCGATCGCGCGAGCGCCCACAGGTCGCACTGGCGCTCGCCGCGCGGCACCAGCCCGCGCGCCTGCAGCAGGTGGATCATCTCGTGCGCGACCGTGAACAGATCGATGCGCCGCGGCCTGAGCCAGATCCCCGGACGCTCGGGATCGAGCGATCCCCAGCCGAGCACGCCGCGCTTCTGCGCGAGGCCGACGCGCACCGAGACGCCCATCAGCTCAGGAAAGAACGCGCGCACGAATTCGATGCGCTCGCGGATGCGCTCGAGATGCGGTGACTTGAGCACCAGGCGCGAATACGTCCAGCGCGGCGGGCCGAGGTCGAATTCGAGCCCCAGCTGCTCGAGCGGCACGGTGCGGCGGCGGCGCGGAACCAGCGCAGCGCGCGCGGCACGCGGAGCACGATCGGCACGGCGGACGAGTCGCTGCGGGCGCACCATGGGAGGTGGATAGCACATCGCGCCCGGCGCGCACAATCGCGCAGTCTTCCGGCGCGGGGCCGCGCGAGTTTGCCGGGACCGTGGCGCTCTGCAATGCTCCGCCGTCGCCCCGATCAGCACGATGCCCCACCCTGGAATCCGGCATGGCCGCGGCCCCCGAACTCTCGATCATCGTTCCCGCCTACAACGAACGCGACAACCTCGCGCTGCTGCTGTCCGAGCTGCGCGCGGCGGTGCTTGCGACCGGCCGATCATGGGAGATCCTGATCGTTGACGACGCGAGCACGGACGGATCGCCCGCGCTGCTGGCCGATGCCGCGCGCGCGGACGATGCCGTGCGCCCCGTGCTGCTCGCCGAGCGCATCGGGCAGAGCGGCGCGCTCGCCGCGGGACTCACGCAGGCGCGCGGCAGCATCGTCGTCACGCTCGACGCTGATCTCCAGAACGACCCCGCCGACCTGCCGAAGCTGCTCGCCGCACTCGAAAACGCCGATGTCGTGTCGGGCATACGCGCGGGACGCCGCGACACGTGGGTGCGGAAGGTATCGTCGCGCATCGCGAACGGCGTGCGCCGCGCCGCACTCGGCGACGGCATCACCGACATCGGCTGCTCGTTCAAGGCCTACCGGCGCGAGGCGCTGGAAGGTCTCCCGATGTTCGTCGGCGTCCACCGCTTCCTCCCCGCGTTGTGCCAGTTCCGCGGCGCGCGCGTGGTCGAGGTCGCCGTCTCCCATCGCGCACGCCGGCATGGCGTTTCGAAGTACGGCGTGACCAACCGGCTGTGGCGCGGGCTCCACGACTTGATCGGCGTGAGTTGGCTCAAGGTGCGGCTCATCCGCTACACGATCCGCCGCGAGACGCGGTGATCCTCGACGGATGAAGCGGCCGGCGATCGCGATCGCGCTCATCGCGCTCGTGATGCTGCCCGCCGCCGGATGGCTCGGGCTCACCGAAACCACCGAGACGCGTTATGCCGAGGTCGCGCGAGAGATGCGCGCGACCGGGGATGCGATCGTCCCGCGGCTCGACGGCATCGCCCACTTCACGAAACCGCCGCTCACCTATTGGATCACGGCACTCGGCTTTTCTGTGCTCGGCGAGAACGCATGGGGCGCGCGCGTACCGGTGGTGCTCGCGGCGCTGCTGACGCTGGCACTGGTCGCGTCGATCGCGCGGCGATGGTTTGCGGGGATGCACGCGCCGGGCAGCGACCCGCGCGACCTCGCGGCGATCGCGACATGGGTGCTCGGATCGTCTGCGCTGTTCGCGATTCTCGGCCGAGCTGTTTCGCCGGATCCCTACCTCACCACCTGCGTCGCCGCGTTCTTCTGCTTTGCGGGATCCCCATTGGCGTTCGTCGCCCTCGGGCTCGGTTTCATGATCAAAGGCCCGGTCGTGTTCGTGCCCACAGTGCTTCCGGTGCTGGCCGTCGCGCTGTGGGAGCGGCTCGAACGATCGCAGGCGCGAGACCGGTTGCCGATGACGGCGCTGCTCGGCCCGTGGTGGGGCTGGCTGCTGTGCGCCGCGATCGCGTTGCCGTGGTTCGTTGCGGTTTCGCTCCGCGTTCCCGGACTCATGTCCTACTTCGTCGGAAACGAACTATGGCAGCGTTACACCAGCACGGTGCACGATCGCGCGGGGCATCCCGCGTACTTCGTCGCCGTGCTCGCGCTCGGAATGGTGCCGTGGACGCCCGCGCTCGTTTCGGGACTCGCCCATGCATGGCGCGAACGCGCGGCGCGTGAGACGAAGCTCGTGATCGCGTGGCTCGCGGTGCCGCTCGTGTTCCTTTCGTTCTCGGGCTCCAAGCTGCCCGGCTATCTCCTGCCCTGCATGCCCGCTGCCGCGATGCTCGCCGCACTCGGCCTCATGCGCGGCGGGCGTACCGTTCACCTCGCGGTCGCGGGAACGCTCATCGCGGTCGCCGCCGCCGGAGTGATCGCGGGGCCCGCCGCATGGACGCGGCTCACCGGCGCCTCGACGGGTACCGCGATTCCACTGCCGATCGGCGCGTGGTGCGCGCTCGGCACGCTCGTGGTCGCCGCGGCGTGGAGCGCGTCGCGAAGACCAGCACTCGCCGGGTTCACGGTACTCGCCGCCGTCTCGGTCGCGATGGCAGCGATCGTTCCCTACGAACGTTTCGCGGGCTCACCACGTCCGATCGCGCGCATGCTCGCGGAGCATCGCGTCCCGGGCGAGCCGGTCGTGGTGTTTCGCGACTTCAATGCGGGCCTGTCGTTTCATCTGCGCGAGACCGTGTTGTTGCTCGAGGTTCCGCGTGATCTGCGATTCGATTCCAACCGCGGCGCCGGCCGCGTGATCGAAGCGGATGCGCTGCCCGCACTCGCCCGCCGCGGGCGCGTGTGGATCCTCGGACCCGAAGCCGAATCGCGCTCGCTGGCAGCGCGGGTCGGACTCGACTATCGGAATCTCACGACATGGTCGCGTTCGACGCTCGGCTTCTTGTCGCATCCCTGACAGCACGACGGCAATCGAGGTGGCGCGGAGGCTGAGGCAGACCTATAGTTTCGCCCGACTCCCCTTGCACCACCGGACGGTCAAACCCTATTGAGGATGGATCCTCGAGGAGTGGACATGCCCCACCTTCGCGCACTCGGCGTCACGTTGCTGGCGCTCGCGCTTCCGATCACGGTTCCCGCGACATCACATGCTCAGGAGCAGGCGGCGAAGCCCGTCTCGACACCGGTCGTCACGCCCGCGGGAACACTCACCGCGATCGAGGCGATGACCGCGACCGTCCTGCAGGAAGATCAGAGCTCGTTCTCCGGTCTCGCCATTCGGGTGCGGCTCCAGCCGCCACAGATGATGAAGCAGTTCGAGTTGATGCCGACGATCGAGTGGTGGCGCAACAGCAGCACGCTGCGGCCCTACGACATCCACACGACGCGTAAAGACGCGACGGTCGGAGTCGATGCGCGCTGGAACTTCGCGACCGAGAGCTTCAAGCCCTACATCGGCGCGGGCTGGGGACTGCATTTCCTGTCGGACGAGGTCAACGCCCCGACGCTCGGCGTGCCGGATCAGAAGTACTCGGTGACCAAGGGCGGACTCGCCCTGCTGGGCGGCGTGTCGTTCGCGCTGTCGGGACGGCTGGACAACTTCCTCGACCTCAAGTACCACCACGTGACCGACTTCCGCCAGTTCAAGATCAACTGGGGACTGACGTACAACTTGTAGTTCCCTGCGGAAGACGGGAAGCGGAATCGGCGGGCCCTGGCCTTCATGAGGCCGGGGCTTCATGTCTTCCGTCGCCGAGCCACCGCGCCGGTCGGAGTCGGTGCGCCCCGGACCCGGGTTCGTCTGGTAGACTTTCGGGGCATCTCGCCTGCGGATTCCTGCCCGCCACCCACCGGAGCTCCCGATGCCCACCCGGCGCAACGTCTCTGTCCGGTCGATGATGACGTCGATCTCGATCGCCCTGGCGACCATCGCCTGCGCCGCACCCCTCGCCCACTCGGCGATCACGATCGGACCCGGTCCTGTGCGCGGCGTCGATCGCGCGAACGTCACGTGGTACGAGGAATTCCAGGACTGGACCCGCAACGACCTGCGAGCGCTCGACGATGCCGGACTCGCCGATGCTCGCTACAACTTCGGCGACGGACTCGACGACTCGCGTGACCTCACCGCGTTGTACTCGCGCATCGAAGGCGCGAATGTCTACTTCCGCGCGGACTTCTACGACCTCACGCTCGGCGCCGAGAACGGCGGGCTCAACCTGTACGTGGCAATCGATGCGGCTTCGGGCGGGCAGGCGTTCATGCCCGATTTCCTCGACTGTTCCACCGACCGGCCGTGGGAACTGGTCGCGTGCGTCTATCGCTCCGGTGTGGCGCAGGGCTCGGACTATCAGCTCTACAATTCGAGCTTCAACGCGGTGCCGGGCTATCTGGGTTCCTACTGGAACAGCCAGCTCGATGCCGTCGAGTTCGGCATCACGCGCCAGGCGCTGATCAACGCCGGCTGGAATGGATCGAGTGCGCTGACATTCCAGGTGTTCACGACCAAGGACAACACCGAGACCAACTGCACCGGTGGCGGGGCTTCCAGCGACCTGACCGATGCGTTCGTCGACGCCGATCGCGGCTGCGCGGACGGTGTGCTCAACGGCGGCATCGCCTCCACCGCGAATGCCGGCTTCGTGTGGTATGCGTCGATCGCGCACGGCAATCAGTCGGTGAATCAGGCCGACGACATCGGTGCCCACATCTACGACTCGCAGGCCGCGACCGGCATCAGCGGCGGCACCGGATTCCTTCGCACACTCGATACGCACCAGGTCTTCGGCGTGCCGATCAACCTGCATCCGAGTGGAACGCTCACCGTCGCGTGCAACTGGGCGTCGCGTCCGACCGGAGCGTCCGATCCGCAGGACGGGCCCGCATTTCTACAATCGATCCGCGCGTTCGTCGATGGAGATCAGGCGGACCGGCCAGGCTCGCTGATCGGCGGCGTGTTCGCCGAGCACATCATGCCGTACTACGAGGGTGCGGTGAACGCGGCGTCGCTCGCGCTGACCGACAGCGTGAATCGCGCGGTCTACGGCGTGACGGCGGCCGCAGCCCAGGTGATGCACGTGCCCGAGCGCGTGATCCGCTCGCAGAGCACGAATCTCTCGCCGCTCGACGGTCACACGTTCGAGGACATCGCGGCGAGCCCCTACACCGCGACCTATCTCGACGAGTTGACGCATCTGCACCACTGGTTCCATCCGGGCGAGACGTGCGCGCCCGATGCCGGCTACCGCCACAAGCTGCACAAAATCAACGGCGTCTACTGCTTCATGATCAACGACCGTGAAGATCAGGGAAAGTTCGGGAACCACGACGGCGGAATGGTGATGGATTCCCGATTCAGCCTGCTGCAGAAGGCCCAATACGGAGGATCGAGTGAAGTGGTCGTCGTGTTCGACGACTGGGAAGCGCTCGCGGGCAAGTCGTTCGACGCCTCGTCGGGCAATCCGATCCCGAACAACAATCCGAACCAGTATCACAACACGATCCGCTGGGCGGCGAACCACCCGTGGATCCGCATCGCCAATCTCAAGGACATCCTGGCCGCGGCACTCGCGAGCCCCGCGGCGATGGTGATCGATCACGGCGTTCGCCACGACCTCGGCATCGAGACGTACGAGTGGCTGAAGCACGCCTCGGAAGACTCGTATCACTACTGGTATTACAACGACAATGCCGGCTTCGGCGGCAACGAGCAGAGCTTCTACGATCTCGTGCCCGTGATCACCGGACCGCAGGGCGACTACCATGCGCGCAGCGCGACCCCCGCGAACGACGGGCCGCCGCTGCCCAGCGGCATGAAGCACGGCGATCTCAATTCACCGGGCACGCTGATGCACGCGACCTGGCAGGCGTTGATGGATGCGCCGGCGGGGAACCTGCGCGACCTCGGCGTGGCGGCCTATCTGACGATGATCTACGAGACCGCATGGCACGAAGAGGATCAGGTCGACTACTCGAACAACAACTGCTACGACCCGTGGAATTTCCCCGACACCTCGTGGGACGGCATGAACACGTGGGCGCTGCGGCTCCAGAATCATGTGCGTGGCGCCGGGCTCTACGCGGCCGCGGCGCGATGGGCGGACTCGGTGAAGACCGGCGGCATCGGCCCGGAGACGCGCTCGTACGCCGTGGATTCGGACTTCGATGGCGAGTCGGAGTACGTCATCCGCAATTCGTTCGGATACGCCGTGTTCGAGCGCTACGGCGGCCGCTGTGTGCTCGCGGTCGCGTGGGACCGCATCACCGACGACGGCATCGTGATCGTCGGCGCCCCGTTCACGAATCCCTCGGCGCCGGGCGAAGAGGAGTACACGGGTGCCACCGCGAATCGCTGCTCGGCGTTCAAGGACATGAACAGCGGCGGCTATGCCGACGCGCCCTACTCCGCAATCCGCACGTCGCAGGGCTGGACGTTCACGGCCCCGGGCGGTGTGATCGTAAAGGCGATCACGATGCCCTCATCGAGCAGCGTCCTGTCGGCCTACTATTCGGAGACGGTTCCCGGCCCGCTCTACGTGCGGTCCGGCCTCTCGCCCAATCCGCGTGACCTCGCACTCTACGGCCAGCAGCACCTGCTCCGCTTCGATGGCGACGTGGGATTCGAGGTCAGCGCCTACCGGCTGACGAACACGCGCGGCGGAAGTGCGCAGATCGAGTACTCGGCACTGAGCGGCGCGCAGCTCAACCCGGCGCCCGCGTTCTCCGGCTACGACCGGCGCAACCTCGCGCTCACCGAAGAGGTCGAAGTGTTCGGTGAAGGGTCGTTCTCGTTCGGGCTGCGGCTGTCGCCTTCGCACAACGTCGACGCACCGGGCGGCCCGGCACCCGCGGCGCTCGAGCTGGCCGGGCCCTGTCCTTCGCCCGCGCGCGGAGCGTCAGTCATGGCGCTCTCGCTGCCGTCGCGCTCTCGCGTGCGGTGGGAGCTGCACGACGTGAGCGGCCGCCGAGTGGCGGGTGACGATCTTGGAATGCGCGAGGCCGGCGAAGTTCGTTGGTCGCTGGCGCCCGTGGATGCGCGCGGCGCGCGACTCACGCCCGGACTCTACTTCGTGCGCATCGACGCCGGCGCGCAGCGGGTGATGCGGCGCTGGATCGTGCTCGATTAGTTCCTAGAAGGAATACCCCAGCAGCCCCGGGTCCGGCATCAGCTGCGGACTCCACGCGTCGGGCATGATCTCCACGTCGCACGGAACCGGCACGACCGCTTCGGTCGCCTGCTTCACGTCCGCCATCATCTGAGGCGCGTACGGGCAGAACGGGGTGGTCAGCATCATGCGCACGTGCGTGCGGTCGGGGAAGATGTTGACCTCGCGAATGAGACCGAGGTCGATCACCGACAGCCCGATCTCGGGGTCGAGCACCGATTCGAGCGCGACGCGCACGGCGAGTTCCTGCTGGGACGGCGCGGTCGTGCGCTCCCCGGCCGGCGCACCTTCTGCGGCGGCCACGGTTTCGGTATTCGGAGCGTCCGTGCGAGGCGTGCCCGCCTGCGCGGCCTCCACTTCGGATGACTTGTTCGGTTCGTCGTTCATGCCCAGCCCACCTTGATCTCGTCGCCGTCGATCTTCACGGCGTAGGTTGGAACCGGCGCGGTCGCCGGAAGGCACAGCACCGCACCCGTCCTGATGTCGAAACGCGCTCCGTGACGCGGGCATTCGATGACGTTCCCATCGATCGGTCCCTCGGCGAGCGGACCCCCGTCGTGGGTGCAGATGTCGTCGATCGCGTAGTAGCCGTCGGCCAGATGGAACACGGCGACCGGCTGATCGTCGAGCCGCACGATCTTCACGCCGCCTTCGGGAATCTCACCCACTTTCGCCACCGTCACGAATCCGTCGTTCACTTATCCCCCTTAAAGCTGCCCAACGCACATCGGCCGCGTCGTTCGTTCGCGCGGCGGCTCCGTCGCCGCGCAGCACGTCACGGGTGCGATGCGTCTTCCTCGCCCGGCCACTGGCGCATGCCATAGATCCCGGCCTTCATCGTCTTGAGCGCGAGCAACGCGCACTTGAGACGCACCGGCCCGAGCTCGATGCCGAGCATCTCGAGCACGTCCTCGCGCGACAGCCGCTTGGCGTCCTCGAGCGTCATGTCCTCGACCCGCTCGCACAGCATCGACGCCGCAGCCTGGCTGATCGAGCAACCGTGCCCGGTGAAGCGCGCAGCCTTGATCACGCCGTCGCCGACGTGGAAGTCCATTCGCAGGCGATCACCGCACAGCGGATTCGCGTCTTCATAGGTGAAGTCGGGCGCTTCCAGCGTACCGTGATTCCGCGGATGCTTGTAGTGGTCCAGGATCTCGTCGCGAAACAGCTCGTCCCAACCCGGGCTCATGCGAACACCTGGCCCGCGCGCTCGAGACCCAGCACCAGCGTGTCGATCTCGTCGGTGGTCGTATGGCAGTGGAACGATGCCCGCACCGACGCCGCGATCGCGAGGTGTTCGTGCAACGGCATCGCGCAGTGATGTCCGGCGCGAACGGCGACACCGCCCGCATCGAGCACGGTCGCGACGTCATGCGCGTGGATCGTTCCGAGCGTGAACGCGACCAGTGCTCCCCGCCTCTCGGCCGGAGGTCCGAGAACCCGCAGTCCGGGTACCGTGGACAGCCGCGACATCGCGTAGGCGATCAGCTCCTGGTCGTGCGCCCAGATCGCGTCCATGCCGACGCGCTCCAGCCAGTCGACGGCGGCACCGAGCCCGACGGCTTCGGTGATCGGCATGGTGCCGGCTTCGAATTTCCACGGGACATCGGCCCACTGCGAACCCGTGAGCTTCACCTCGCGGATCATCTCGCCGCCGCCCATGAACGGCGGCATCGACTCGAGCAGTTCGCGGCGCGCCCACAGCGCTCCGATGCCGGTCGGCCCGAGCATCTTGTGTCCGGTGAACACGACGAAGTCTGCGCCGAGTGCTGCCACGTCCACCGCGAAGTGCGGAACGCTCTGCGAAGCGTCGACCAGCACGAGAGCGCCGGCGTCGTGCGCGAGCTGCGCGATGCGCGCGACCGGATTCACCGTGCCGAGCACGTTCGAGACGTGCGTGACCCCGAGCAGCTTCACCTTGCCGTCGGCGAGCAGTGCCGCACAGGCCACAAGGTCGAGATCGCCCTCGGCCGTGATCGGCGTGAAGCGCAGTTCGATCCCGCGCTCGGCGGCCAGCAACTGCCAGGGCACCAGGTTCGCGTGGTGCTCCATCACGGTCAGCAGGATTGCGTCGCCTGCGCGGAGCTGCGAGCGCCCCCACGAGTGCGCAACCAGGTTGATCGCCTCGGTGCTGTTGCGGGTGAACACGATCTCGGCCGGACTCGGCGCGCCGACGAACCGTGCCACGCGGCGGCGCGCATCCTCGTAGGCCGCGGTCGCCTGCTCGGCGATCGCATAGATCCCGCGGTGGATGTTCGCGTTGCACGTGCGGTAGTGGCGATCCATCGCGTCGAGCACCGCCTGCGGCTTCTGCGACGTCGCGGCACTGTCGAGATAGACGAGCGGTGTGTCGCGGGGCTCCCGAAAGATCGGGAACTCGGCGCGCAGCGCGCGCGCATCGAACGCGGTGGCCGGAGCGGCGGACAGCGCCCCGGCCGGATGGAATCGCATCGGGAGCGTCACCGTCGTCCCCCGCTCGCGCTCCGGTGCCGCGAACTGCCGCGACCCGGACGCACGGCTAACCGAGTTTGTGTTCGATCTCGTGGCGAAGCTGTTCGCGCACGTCGTCGAGCGGAATGCGATCGAGCACCGGCGCGAAGAATCCTTCGACCACGAGGCGCTGCGCCTCGCGCCGCGGCAGCCCGCGCGCCATCAGATAATAGAGCTGTTCGTCGTCGACATGACCGATCGTCGCCCCGTGCGTGCAACGCACGTCGTTGGCGAGGATCTCGAGACCGGGGATGCTGTCCGCGCGCGCCGTGTCGGACAGCAGCAGATTGCGGTTCGCCTGGTAGGCGTCGGTGCGCTGGGCACCCTCGCTCACCTGGATCAGGCCCTGATAGATGCTGCGCGCCCGATCCTTGAGACAGCACTTGATCAGCAGATCGCTGGTCGTGTGATCGACCAGGTGCCGCTGGAGCGTGTGCAGATGAAAGTGCTGGCGCTGATCGCCGAACATGAAACCGTGAACGAACGCCTGGGCACCCGCTCCTGCGAGATCGAAGTACGAGTTCGCCTTCGCCATGCGGCTTCCGAGCATCGTCTGAACCCACTGCAGCTCGGCGTTGTGCCCCACGCGCGCGCGGTGGTTCGAGTAGTGGTAGACGTTGCGGCCCCAGTCCTGGAGCGTCGCGTAGGCCAGTTTCGATTCGTCGCCCAGGAACGCCTCGACCGCACCCACGTGCAGCGAGATGCCTTCCGCGGTCACCGAACTCTGCTCATCGACGACCACCGCTTTCGCCCCGCGGCCGAGCACGATCACGGTACGCGGTGCCGCGAGCACGCCGGGCCGCGAGATCCACTGGGCGATGCGGATCGGCTCCGCCGCCTCGACACCGTCGGGGACATAGACGAACGCCCCGCCCGACCGCAGCGCCGAACCGGCCGCGGTGTACCAATCGACGTCATCGCCGAGCATGGTGCCGTAGTGGGCTTCGAGCTTGTCCGCATGCTCGCGCACCGCCCGGTCGAGCGAGCACACGATCACGCCCTGCTGCTCGAGTGAATCGGTCGAACGCTCGAACGCCGTTCCCCCGTCCACCTGAACGACGATCGGCGGGCACAGTGCGTTCTCGCCGAGCCGTTCGAGCAATGCCGCGGGCAAGAGGTTGAGGTTGTCCGAAAGCGTTGGCGTCACGAATGGATCGAGCGCCGGAAGAGCAGCCTCGAGCGTTCGGAAATCGGTGCGCCGCCACAGCTCATCCGCGCGTGTGGGCAACACGAGCGAGCGCATGACCTCCGCCGCCGCGCGCCGGCGTTCGGCGAATGCCGGCGTCTCACCGGCAGCCGCGGCGCGGCTCGCCGCCTGGCCGGCCCACTGCTCGAACGAGGTCGAAGTATTCAGTTCCGCCGTCGTCATCCGACCGAGCCCTCCATCTGGAGCTGGATCAGGCGGTTCATCTCGACCGCGTACTCCATGGGCAGTTCCTTCACGATCGGCTCAATGAAGCCGGACACGATCATCGCCGCCGCCTCGTCTTTGCCGATGCCGCGGCTCTGAAGATAGAAGATCTGCTCGTCGCCGATCTTGGACACCGTCGCCTCGTGGCCGATCGAGACCTGATCCTCTTCGATCTCCATGTAGGGATAGGTATCCGAGCGCGATTCCGGATCGAGGATCAGCGCGTCGCACTGCACGGTGCTGCGGCTGTGGACCGCACCCTTCTGAACCTTGATCAGCCCGCGGTAGCCCGCGCGTCCGCCATCCTTGCTGATCGACTTCGAAACGATCTTGCTCGTCGTGTTGGGTGCCGCGTGCGTGACCTTGCCGCCCGCGTCCTGGTGCTGGTCCTTGCCCGCGAACGCGATCGAGAGGATCTCACCGTGAGCACCCGGCTCCTTCAGGATCACTGCCGGATATTTCATCGTGAGCTTGGACCCCAGATTCCCGTCGACCCACTCCATCGTCGCGTCGGCGTAGGCGACGGCGCGCTTCGTGACGAGGTTGTAGACGTTGCTCGACCAGTTCTGGATCGTCGTATAGCGGCAGCGTCCTCCGCGCTTCACGATGATCTCGACCACCGCGGAATGAAGCGAATCGCTCGAGTACGTGGGCGCGGTGCAACCTTCGACATAATGTACGTAGGCGCCTTCGTCGACGATGATCAGCGTGCGCTCGAACTGGCCCATGTCCTTGGTGTTGATGCGGAAGTACGCCTGGAGCGGAACGTCGACATGCACGCCCTTCGGCACGTAGATGAACGATCCACCCGACCACACCGCGGAGTTGAGTGCCGCGAACTTGTTGTCGGTCGAAGGAATGATCGTTCCGAAGTACTCCTTGAACAGCTCCTCGTGATCGCGCAGCCCATGATCGGCCGACAGGAAGATCACGCCCTGCTTCTCGAGCGACTCTTTGATCTTGTGGTACACGACCTCCGAGTCGTACTGCGCGCCGACGCCTGACAGGAACTTCTGCTCCGCTTCAGGAATGCCGAGCTTGTCGAACGTGCGCTTCATGTCGGCCGGCACGTCGTCCCACGACTTCACTTCGTCGGTGGTCGGCTTCACGTAGTAGTAGATGTCGTCGAAGTTGATGGCGGCGACGTCGCCGCCCCACATCGGCATCGGCTTCTTGTAGAAGATGTCGAGCGCCTTCAGCCGGTAGTCGAGCATCCACTGCGGCTCGCCCTTCATCTGCGAGATCTGCTCGACGATCGTGCGGTCGAGCCCCTTGCGGGCCTTGAAGACGTACTGATCGGCGTCGTGGAATCCGTATTTCTCGGTGTATTCGTCCTTCGATCCGAGTGTGCTGGTTTCGGCGGTGCTCATCGCGTCACCTCGCTGCCTTCGCGGACCCAGTCATAACCGCGGCTCTCGAGTTCGAGCGCGAGCTCGGGCCCGCCCGAGGTCGCGATGCGTCCATCCACCATCACATGGACGCGGTCCGGCTTGATGTAGTTGAGGATGCGGTTGTAGTGCGTGATCACGAGCACTCCCAGATCCGGACCCGCGAGCGCGTTGACGCCCTCGGACACGACCTTGAGCGCGTCGATGTCGAGACCCGAATCGGTTTCGTCCATGATCGCGATCTCGGGCTTGAGCAGAGCCATCTGGAGGATCTCCGCGCGCTTCTTCTCGCCACCCGAGAACCCGTCGTTGAGATAGCGGGTCGCGAACGATTCGTCCATCTTGAGGATCGACATCTGCGCGCGCAGCAGCGTGCGGAATTCCTTGGGGTTGATGCCCTTCTTGAGCGGCACGCGGCCATCCACACCCGCCGGCGGAGCGATGCGGGCATTGAGCGCGGTGCGCAGGAAATTCGCGACCGTCACCCCCGGGATCGCGACCGGATACTGGAACGCCATGAACAGGCCCGCGCGCGAGCGCTCGTCGGTTTCCATCTCGAGAATGCTCTCACCCTTGAACTGAATGTCACCGGAGGTGACCTCGTAGCGGGGATGGCCCATCAGGGTGTTGGCGAACGTGCTCTTGCCCGATCCGTTGGGTCCCATGAGTGCGTGCACTTCCCCCTTGCGCACTTCGAGCGAAAGTCCCTTGAGGATCTCCTTGCCCTCCACCGCGACGTGGAGGTCTTTGACGATCAATTCCGGAGTGTTGCTCATGCGTATTCCCTCGAGTCCGCGCAAGGCGGACGGTTCGTTCGTTACGCCGCCCGGGCCGGGCGGATCGGAACGCCGCGCGAGCGGCGCGTGGATGATCAGGCGGAGAAACTCTCTCCGCAGGCGCAGCTGTGACGGACGTTCGGATTGTTGAACTTGAACCCCGACCCCATGAGTCCGCTCACGAAATCGATTTCGGTGCCGGCCAGCAGCTGGGCGCTCTTCACGTCGATGACGAGCTTCACGCCATTGCTGAGGAACACCTGGTCACCGTCGGTCTCGGCCTCGCAGAACTCCATGAAGTAGGAGTTGCCGGAACAACCACCGCCGCGCACACCGATGCGCAGGCCGTGTTCGGGTGTGCTGCGCTGGGCAAGCAGTTCCTTCACCTTCTCGGCGGCGATCGGGCTCACCGAGATGCCGGTGCGGATGGGATTCTGGTTCACGATCGGAAGCGTCATTGGAGATCGACCCTCTTCAGTTTTGGCTACGTGCGGATGTCTTCGATTCGCACCAGCGCGGGACGTGCACCCATTCGGTGCGGCCCCGGCGCCGTAGTGATGCCGGCGACGAGCGCCGGTTCCTGCTTCATCCCGTGGTCCTGCGAACAGTTCACGCACCCGAGCACATCCGCCGGCGACTCGCACTGCCGGCAGGTTTCGAGATACGCGAGGCCTTCGGTCAGTTCCTGCTCGAGCTGTTGATGGCGCTCGATCGCATCCCGCGTTTCTTCGAGCTTGCGCTGGAACAACGTGCGCAAGTCCGTCATCGCCTGGGGCCCGAGTCCAGTGCCCCACCAGGCGCGGATCAGATCGCGCATCTCCTGGAGTGAGAACCCGAGCGTGTGCAGCCGGTCGATCCACTTGACCCGTTCCACCGCGACCGCCTCGTAGAGGCGAAAGCCTCCGCTCGAACGGGTGGCGGGTTGCAGCAGTCCCAGCTCTTCGTATAGATGGATGGCCCGGACCGTCTTGCCGGTCAGGCGGGCAACGTCCCCGATTCGAAGTAGTTGGCGCTGCGTGGTGTGCATGGGATCGAACCCTTACGTTAACGTTAGATTGCAGCTTTAACGTACCGTGGCACGAAGAGTTCCGTCAAGCCCAGGCTGTGAGGCGATGGTTGTGGGGCGAAGATTGTTGCGGGGGCTTTTTCCGCCCCAACCGCCATTGGGAGGCAACCATTTACACGACCGAAAATACCCCAGAGAGGCTCCGCAACAATCTTCGCCTCACAACCAAGTTATTGCGGGCGGCGCGGTTGCGGTGTCCTCATTGTGGCGGAAAATCGCTCCGGGCCTCCCCACTCCAGCTCAAAGCCCGCTGCCCCGCTTGCCATCTTCGCCTCGACCGCGGGGAGCCCGACTACTTCCTGGGCTCGTACACGATCAACCTCGTGGGAGCGCTCGTGGTCGGGGTCGCGGTCGCCGTGGCGGGGCTCTCTGAGCGAGTCCCGCGGCCGTTGCTCTATGCCGGGGGCATCGCACTCATCGTCGGGTTCGCGGTGTGGTTCCACCCGTTCAGCCGCGTCGTGTGGCTCGCGGCGGATCTCGCGTTCCGGCCGGCCACTGAGAAGGACTTTGCCGAGGACGCCTGAACGCGGATTACCGCTCGCCCTTCCCCCGCATCAGCGCGAGGTACACGACCCCCGCGACGCCGACGCCGATGAACCACGCGTAGGCGTAGAGATCCTTGAACGCCGCAGGCACTCCGGAGAATTGCGCGGGGAACGCCTGAGCGAGAAAGCCGGGGACGCTCGGGATCACGCCGAGCACGAAAGCGGTCAAGGCCGCGAGGTTCACACCGCCGGCGTATTCGTAACGCCCGCCGCGGCGGTACAGGTCATCGACGTCGAGTCGCGTGCGCCGCAGCACGAAGTAGTCGGCGATCAGAATCCCGCCGATCGGACCCAGCAGCGCCGAATACCCGACCAGCCACGTGAAGATGTAGCCCTGCGAACTCGACAGCAACTTCCACGGCATGATCAGAATGCCGATGAACGCGGTGATCAGGCCTCCCGTGCGAAACGAGATCCGATGCGGCGCGAGATTGCTGAAGTCATTCGCGGGTGACACGACGTTCGCGGCGAGGTTGGTGGTGAGTGTCGCGATCGAGAGCGCCACCATCGACAATACGACCGTGAACGGACCGCCGATCCTTCCAAGCAGTTCGACGGGATCCCAGATCACCCCGCCCCCGGGAAAGATGATCGCGGTGGCGGACGTGACGGCGACGCCGATGAACGCGAACAGGGTCATCGTGGTCGGCAGCCCCAGCGCCTGGCCAACGATCTGATCCTTCTGCGAGCGCGCGTACCGGGTGAAGTCGGGGATGTTCAGCGAGAGCGTCGCCCAGTAGCCGATCATCGCGGTCAGTGCCGGGAAGAACACTTTGAGGAATTCACCCTGGGTCTGGAATTTCGAGGGCTGGGACAGAATCGGTCCGAATCCGCCGGCGCGCTGGTAGGCCCACCACAGCAGCGCGAGACCCACCACGATCAGGAACGGCGCGGCGAGCGATTCGAGCCACTTGATCGACTCGGTGCCCTTGATGATGAACCACACGTTCAGCGCCCAGAACACGAGGAACGCGAGGAACTCGCCGGTCGAAGTGCCGAGCCAGCCGGTGGTGACATCGGGCAGCGCGGTGACGCCGGGCCAGATCAGCTTCGCGAGTTGATAGATGGCGGCACCGCCGAGCCAGGTCTGGATTCCGAACCAGCCGCAGGCCACGAGCGCGCGCAGGAGCGCGGGAAGGTTCGCGCCCAGGACGCCGAACGAGGCGCGCGCGAATACCGGGAACGGGATTCCATAGCGCGCGCCGGCGTGCGCGTTCAAGATCATCGGGATCAGCACGACCGTGTTGCCGACAAAGATCGTCAGCAACGCCTGCGACCACGACATGCCGGTGTCGATCAGCCCGGAAGCGAGCGTGTAGGTGGTGATGCACACCGACATCCCGATCCACAGGGCGCAATAGTGCCACCAGTTCCAGGTGCGCTGCGATTGGGGGACGGGCGCGATGTCGGGATTGGAAAGCGGGGAATGCGTGGCGAGTGCAGCGGGGCGTGCGGCCAGGGGATCCTCCTGACGTGGGGCGCCGGTACGGAACGCCGCACTACTGCGGCGTCAGCGCGTGATCGCGATCTTATGCGTGCGGACCTGGCGTCCGGCCGTCATGCGGAGCACATACATTCCCGGCGCGAGTCGCCGGCCGCGGTCGTCGGTCGTGGGCCAACGCACTTCGTATTCACCGGGCGGATAATACACGCGAACCGGGGTCGCGACCTTCTGTCCGAAGATGCTGTAGACGCTGATTGTGACGGGGCCGGCTTCGGCGATGCTGAATCGCAGCATCGCGTTCGTCGAAGCGGGATTGGGCCACGGGCGGCGGAAGTCGAGGCGATAGGATGCCTGAGGACCGGGGATCACGAGCACCGTGACGGCGACCTGGCGCACCGGAGTGCCCGTGGTGCGCGCGCGGCCGGGATCACGTGCCAGCGGGCGCGCGGTGGTGTCGCGTTTGGCCGGCATCCGCACGGCCTCGCGGGGACCGCCGGTTCGCGCGGGTGCGGCCGGCGACGGTGCGTCGCCGGCGCCCGCGGTACCCGGAGTCGCCGAATCCGAACGCGCGGCGCACGCGAGCGCCATGCACACGACGATCACGCGCAGCGCGCGATTCAATGAGATCTCAGCGGGCGACGGCAACGATGCGCGAGAGAATCCTCGTGCGGACGGCCAGATCGGTCACTGAAGCCGACACCGCGCACCGCAGCCTGCGGCCGCGCACCTTGGCCGGATCGTTGACGGTGAGCGTCCCCGTCACGGCGCGGCGTTCGCCGGGGGCGAGCACCACGACTGCCGGATCGAACTTGAGCTGAGCCACCGCGAGCAGATCCCCCGCCTCCGACGCTTCCGATGCGGGCACCGCGGCCGGCGCGAGCTCGATCGTGAGCGTACGGGATGACGTGTTGCGCACCGACATCGGGCGCGTCATCAGATCCTCGAGCTTGTAAGCGCGGCGCGCCTTCAGACCCGTGAGCTTGAGTTCGGCCGATTCGAGCTGAATGCCGAGCTCGCCGGTGGGCACTTCGGTCCCGCTGTCGCGTTCGGTGTCGACCGAGAAGATGATGCGGCTCTTGAGCCCGACCGAAACCAGATCGTTCGGATCCGGCAGCGTGTGCGACCACACCATCGCCTGGAAGCGCCGGCCGAACAGCTTCTCGTCGTCCGGCAGCACCAGCGTGACATCGGCGGTTCCGGTCTGCCCGGCTTCGAGCGTGAGGGTTTTCGGCTCGACGGAGATCCACTCCAGCGAACCGATCGCCTCGGCTCCACCGCGCAACTCGGACTCGCCCGGCAACATCGGATCGAGGGCCACCGTGACCGAATGGTCCCCCGAGTTCGTCAGCGTCAGCGGAAGATTGGCGAGCGTACGCAGCGAGTACGTCTTGCTGATCTTCAGATTCTCGAGCACGACTTCACCGACGGAGCAACGCAATCCACCCGCACTTGCCACCAGGGGTGTGGCAAGGCTGAGAAGCGCGATCAGCGTGATTTTGGCGGCGTAAGGGTTCATGGTCATCACCCGGCCGAAGCCGTCACCGTGACGCTGATGGTCTGCTGAGTCGTCACCGCGGTCGAGGCCGGAGCATTGAACCGGAACCACAGGCTTCGCGTCGCCGCCACGGCCATCGAGACTCCGGTCTGATCACCGGCGAACTTCGTGACCGACGAGGCCACCGACGACGTCGAGAGCGCGTGATTGGCGTACGTGAACGAAACCGGGGTCGGCGCGGCGGCGTTGAACTGCGCCAGCAGCGCGTACTCCTCGGCTACCGGCGCCGCCTGGACTGCGGTCCACGAGCCCGGGTTCGTCAGCGACAACGACATGGACTCGACCACGTTGCCGTCGTTCGTGATGGTCGAGGCACCGCTGGAGACGGTCTGGCTGCCGGCGACCACGGTGCCGAAGGCGATCGGCCCGGATGCGGTGACACTCAGATTCTGAATCGTGACCGTCACCGAGATCGTCGCGGGATTCGCGGCAAACGCGGGACCGGCGGCGAGCACTCCCCACACAATGGCCAAAATTGAACGCAGACCGAAAGACTTGCTCATAGCAGGCACGCTCTCAAACCTCCGAGTCGGCTCAGGCGCTTGTAAATGGCGGTTCCTCGAGGAGGTGGCTGGAACCGACCAGCGCGATCGTGTCCTAAGGGATCCGGCGAATGGCTCCGGTGCTTTTGCCCCACCGAACTGAATCCGACCGGGCAAAAAGCCATCCCACTGACTCAAGTTTCGGCCGCTTCGGCACGAACCGTGAGGGAAATTTCACTGCGCGGTCAGGGTCAGTGTCGACGAATACGGGCCGAGCGAAGTCGTCGAGGTCGGGGTCTGGACGCGCAGGTAGAGCGTCAGCGCGGCGCTCGCCGCCAGGCTCCCCGTGACGGCAAAGTTGGTCGCGAAGGCGGCAATGTCGGTCTACGGTCCGGTCGAGGAGGTCACGGACCACTGGGCGCGCGCCTGGTCGGCGCCGTTGGCCGTCGCCGAAAGCGCCCAGGTGTTTGCGCCGGCGGCGAAGGTCGAGATCCTGGCGACGATTGCCTCGGTTTCGGTGCCGTCGTTGGTGATCACGCTCGATTGTGGCGTGAGCCAGGTGTTGAGCGGCTCGGTTCCGAACGCGAACACGCTGTTGCTCGCGGCCACGCTGAGAATGTTGCCGACCTGAAAGTCTCCCAGCGTGGACTGGCTGGTGATCTGGGTCGTGGTTGCGGTTCTCGAGCCGGCCGTGGTCGTGGACCACGCGGAACCGCTCCAGCGGCGTGTGATGAAGTTCGCGGTCGCGGCACCGCCGTCCACGTCACCCGCCACGAACGTGAAGGTCGTGCTGTGGGTGGTGAAGGTGAGCCCGCCGCTGCCGGTCATGGTCCAGTAGCGGTTTACGCTCTTGGACGGGTTCACGTCCGACGTGGCGATGTTCGCGTGGTCGCCCGATGTGGTGCTGCAGGTGAGGTTTCCCGCCACCGAAACCGTCGCGAACACCGCGGTCAGCGGCGTGTAGCTCGAAGCGTCGCCGATCTCAAACGTCCGCGAAGTGCCCGAGCCTGCCGTGACGTTTTTCTGGAAGTTCCCGACCACGTGTCCGCTGGTGCGCGAGACCGAGCCGGTCGAGTTGATGATCATCGAGTTCGATCCGGTCGTGATCTTGCCGCTCGTGAGCGTGAGTGTGCCGCTCGCGGAGGTGCTGGTGCTCAACGTGAGGCCGTTCGAATTGCTGAGCGTGAGGTTGTAAGGTGGTCGCTGTGGCGCCGGAAATCGTCTGCCCCGAGGATCCGTTCATCGTGACCGTACTGGTCGAGGCCGTGAACGTTCCGTCGTTCACGAAGTTCCCGGCCATGGAATGCGAGTAGGACGCCGCGCCGAATGTACAACCAGTGCCGACCATGAAGACTCCGCCCACCGTCAGCGCCGAGGCGGCGGTGGCGGACGGCGTGCCCGACATCGTGAAGTTCCCGGCGATGCTGACCGCGGTCGCAGGCAGGGTCTTCGTGCCGCTCGTGCTCAGCAGCAGATGTCCGTAGTTCTCGTCGGTGACGGTCTGGTTCGTCCCGTAGTAGTCGACAGTACTCGTCGCCCCGAGTGTGTGGGTCGTGTAGTTCGAGGGGAACGAGTTCGTACCGCCGATCTTGAGCGTGGCGCCGTTCGACACCGTGATGACTCCGCCGGCCGCGGAGCGGTTCATGGTATGGACGCAAGATCGAGGGTGCCGGCTGTGACGGTCAGGTCGCCACTCGTGATTGTCTGCGCGCGGGCGAGGGTGACGGTTCCCGACGCCTTGTCGACCGCGATGTTCCGAAAGGTCGTGCTCGCCGACCCGCCGATCGATTGAGACCCGGTCCCGTTGAAGGTGACCGTGGTCGCTCTGCCCACGAGATTGGCGGTGCCGTTCATTGTCCAGTCGCCGCGGACGAGAATCGACGCCGCAAAGGTGCTGGAAAAGTCGGTGTTGACTCCTGTATTCACGGTGACGTTGAAGAACTGGTTGGTTCCGGGAGCGTTGAATGCGTTGACGCCGCCCGCGCCCGCGAACTCGATCGTGCCGGCGGTCGCGTTGAACGTTCCGCTGTTCCTGTAGTCGCGGTACATCTTGAAGGTACCGCCCGATTGAGCGTAGGTACCCCCAGGCGAGCCAGCGGTCGTGGTCAAGTCCCGGACGCGGACCGAGCCTCCGGTCTGGGTCGCGGTACCGCCGGCCGCAATCACGATGTTGGCGGTGGGATTGGTCCCCATCGCGCTCGCCATGTGAATGATCCCGGCCCCCCCGACATTAATGTTGCCCCCGGCGTTTAGGGTCATCGTAACCGCGCTGAGGAAAGTGCCCGCGGATTCGTTCAACGTCCCGGTGATCGACACAGCGCCGGCCGTCACTTTGATCCTGCCGCCCGAGTGGGTCACCGTCCCGGCGCTGACGGTGAAGTTCCCGGCCACGATGAGACTGTCGCCGGACACTGTCAGGGTGGGTGGCGCCCCGGCGCCAGACGCCAGAATCAGTGTCCTGGCATTGGCGGTTGCGGTGCTCACCACCGGGTATCTGCCGCTCGGGACGTTCGCGGAAATCGTGACGTCGTCCGCGCTGCCGGGAATCGCGCCCGAGCTCCAGTTTCCCGCAAGGTTCCATGCCGTGGAGGTCGAACCGGTCCACGATACGGCGGCGCCGTTCGCGGTGGCCGACAGGAAGACGGGCAACAACGCGGCGAGCGCCTTCCGCGCATGACGGGCAGCGAATTTGAGAGTTTGGGGAAAGTGACGCACACGTCGGTTATCGTCGGAATTGCCGTGCAACTTGATCGGCGGGAGGCAGACTTGCCCCCGGGCCACGACCGTTCGTGGAAAGTGATCAGAACCCTGAGCCTATCCCTCGCGCCTCAGAAGGACGAGTGTGATGTCGTCCGTCCGCTCCCCGCCATCGACGAACGCATCGACATCCTCGAGCACGCCGCGGCCGATATCGGCGATCTCACCCGCGCCGTTGAGCGCGCGCAGCCGGCGTTCGAGCCGCGCGTCCTCATAGAACGCCTCACCGTTCTGCGCCTCGGGAATGCCGTCGGTGAACACGGCCAGCAGCTCGCCGCGGGTGAGCACCGTTTCGCCGGTCGTGTAGGGGAAGTCGGGCAGGATGGCGATCGGCGTCCCGGTCGCGCCCAGCTCGCGGGTGCCGGACTCACCGATGATCATCGGTGAGTTGTGCCCGGCGTTGACGTAACACACCTGGCCCTTCACGAGGTCGAGATAGCCCACGAACATGGTGACGAAGTGCCCGGGATCGGTGCTGCGGTGCATCACCGAGTTCAACCGCATGGCGAGCTGGGCGGGATCGTCGCACGTGTCGTAGAGGACGCGCGCCGAAGACAGCACCGAGGACATCAGCAACGCAGCCCCCATGCCCTTGCCCGAGACGTCGCCCACCACGAACACCAGCCGGCCGTCCTCGCGCATGTGAAAATCGTAGAGGTCGCCGCCGACTTCGAAACAGGTCTGGAGCCGCGCATGCACCCCCCAGCCCAAAACGACCGGCGGCGGGAACAGCAGCGTGCGCTGGATGCGGGTGGCGGTGGCCACCTCCTGTTCGAGCCGCGCGCGCACCTGAGCGGCTTCCAGCAGCCGTGCGTTGGTGATCTTGACCGCCGCCATGTTGCCGAGCAGCGTGAACACTTCGAGATGCGCTTCGTCGTAGTGCACGGTCAGCACGTTGGTGTCGGCATAGAGCAGACCGAGCACGCGTTCGTTGTCGAACAGCGGTACTGCCATCGCCGAGTGCACGCCCTGCGAGACGATGCTCATCTGCGCCTGAAATCGCGGATCGGCCGCGGCATCGCGCGTGATCACCGAGGTGCAGTCGTTGAGCACCGCATCCATGATCGTGCGCGACAGCGCGAGCGGCTCGCGCGCGGTGACACCTTTGTAGCGCGCCGCAATCTGCACCGGATCGGACCCCGGCGCCTCGCGCAGCAGCAATACGAGCCGGCTCGCGGGCATCACCTGTTCGACGAAGCCCAGCAGTTCTTCGCAGGTTTCGCGCAGCGGGCGCGGCAGCACGAGCTGGCGGCCGGCTTCGGCGAGCACGCGGATCAGGCGTTCGGGATCGACGCGCGATGTCGAAGGACTGTCGAGCAGTTGCCGCGCGCGGATCTTGACCGAAGAGCCGAGTCCCGCCGAGGCGCTGAACTGCGTGAGCGCCGGAGCGCCAATGCGGGCGATGCGCAACAGCACCTGCCCCACTTCGAGCGAGTCGCCGGGACCGAGCGGCGCGGTCTCGGTCACATCGATGCCGTTCACGCGCGTGCCGTTGCGGCTGCCGAGATCGAGCACGTGCCAGCGCCCGGCGCGCTGAGTCAGCTCCGCATGATCCTTCGACACGGTGGCATCGGCGATGTGAATCGCGTTGCGCGACGACCGGCCGATCCCGAGGCGCTCGCCGTCGAGCGGCCAGCGGCGCGATTCGCCGTTCACGGTCGCTAAGAGTTCGAGTTCGCTCATGGCGCCATTCCCTCCGCCGCGAGGCTCGCGAGCAGCGCACCGAGCGCGGATCGATCGAGCACACTACCGCCCGCGACGACGGCATCGATGTGCCGCGTGTTGCGGATGTCGTCGAGCGGATTCGCAGAGAGCAGGACGAGGTCCGCCTGCTTGCCGCGTTCGATCGTCCCCTGCGTGCGCGCGCGGCCGAGGAATCTCGCCGGAACCACGGTTGCCGCCTGGAGTGCCGCGAGCGGCGTGAATCCGGCGCGCACCAGCAGTTCCAGCTCCTGATGGAGCGAAGGGCCCGCGAGCACGAACGCGTCGAACGCATCGGTGCCCGCCATCACCGCGACGCCGGCGCGATGCATCGCGCCGACCAGATCGATCGAACGCTCCGCCATGCGGCGATTGAGCGTGAGCGCTTCGTGCGTCACGCCTTCGACATAGCGGCGGCGCCCGCTCCTCCAGCGTTCGCGCATCGCGCGCGGCACGTACTCGAGCGGAGCGACCTGGCCGGTATCGGTCGAATCGAGCGCACGCAGCGACTGCGACCACACGAGCGTGGGCACGACGTGCGTGCCGTGCGCATTCAGGTCGTGGAACAGCCGCTTCATTGCCGCGTCGTCCCATGGATCGAGATGGCGTGATTGCAGATCGCGTTGCCGCGCGCGCAGTGCCGCGATGTCGGGCTTCGGCTGTTGCGAGGCCTCGTTCAACGCGCGCAGCGAATCGCGCAGCGCCGGCTCGTTCGCAGAGCACGCGCGCATCAGGCCTGCATCACCGGGCAGCGACGGCGACACGTGTTCGAGGCTCGCGGGACCGGCGGCGATCACTTCGAACGCGGTGAGCGCTTCGGGCACGTGGCCCGCGAAGCGCAGGCCCTGACGCTTCGACTCGTCCGCCACCGCGAGCATGCATTCGCGCGAAAGACCCGACTGGATCTTCACGAAGTCCGCGCCCTCGCGCTTCAACGAGCGCACCGCCGCGCGCGCCTCGGCGGCAGTCGTCACGCTGCGCCAGATCGGACTCGCATCCTGCGGTCCGTCGACGAACGGACCGGGCGCCACGATGTGCGGCGCGTGGAACGGATTGCGCGCGACCGCGGCGCGAATGGCGCGGATGCGCGCGGGATCGCCGCCCATGTCGCGCACGCCGGTCACTCCGTGCGCGAGCAGCAGCGGCACCAGGAAGCGCTCCGCCAGCAGTGAGTCCGGACGGTTCGCGAGGTGAATGTGCATGTCCCACAGGCCCGGGATCAGGTACTTCCCGCGGCCGTCGATCACGCGGGCGCCTTTGGGAATCGCGACACGCGCCGCGACATCGGCGCGCGCGATCACGCCGCGATCGATCAATACGGTTTGATCTGCTCGAGCAGCGGCGCCGGTCATGTCGATCACGGTGACGTGCGTGATGGCAACGGGCGCCGGAGCAGCCGCCGCCGGCCGCGCGGCCGTGACGAGCGATGCCCCGAGCCCGAGCCCGAGCGCGATTGCTGCGGCAATTCCCTTTCGTGACTTCAAAGTGTCTTCCGATCGTGTGGTGTCGCCGTAGTGCCCGGTACCAGTGCCACCTTGATGCAACCTTCGCAGCGCGCGTCGAACATCGCGTACGCCGCGGGGCCGTTCTCCAGCCCCACGCGGTGCGTGAACAGCGCCTCGATCGCGACGCGGTGGCGGCGCGCGATCGGAATCAATTCGTCCATCACGCTGCGGGCCGGACACCGGCCGATGCGAAACGTGAGATTGCGATCGTACGCCGCGCCCGGCGAGAAGGGAATGGACGCCTCGTGATGCACGCCGACGACGGCGATCGTGCCGCCCGCGCGCACGAGTTCGAACGCGAGTGATCCCGCCGCGACACTGCCTACTGCCTCGAGCACGGAGTCAGCGCCGCGTCCGGCGGTCGCCGCGCGCACGGCTTCGAGCGGCGGCGTCACACGCGCATCGACCGGTTCCGCGCCCAGCGTCGCCGCGAGAGCCAGGCGTTCGGGCACCGAGTCGATCGCGAGCACCCGTTCGGCGCCCTGCTCGCGCGCCGCGAGCACCGCCATGAGTCCGACCGGCCCCAGCCCGATCACCGCGCACACCTCACCCGACTTTACGTCCGCCATGCGCGCGCAATGCCAGCCGGTCGCGAGCACGTCGCCCAGCACCAGCGCCTGCATCGGGCCGAGATCGTCGGGCACCTTCAGCAACGTGGTGTCGGCGAGCGGCACGCGCACGAATTCCGCCTGCGCGCCGTGCAGACCGCGGCCGCGCTCGACCCAGCCGAACAGCTGTCCGCGCTCGCATCGCGCGCTCAGGCCGCGGGCGCAGTAGAAACATTCGCCGCAACTCGTCGAGAACGGGCACATGACTCGATCGCCGATCGCCAGGCCGCGCACCCCGGGACCGATCGCCACCACACGTCCGGTCATCTCGTGACCGACCACCGTGCCCTGATCGAGCCCGGTCTCGGCACCGCGCCACACGTGCAGATCCGATCCGCAGATCGCCGCGAGATCGACAGCGACGATCGCATCGCCGTCATCGACGATCGTCGGATCCGTCACGGTGTCGCAGCGGAAATCGCCGGGGCCGTGGTAGGCGAGCGCGATCACGAAGTGCGCGCGGGGCCGGGAGCCGGATCGAGACGGCGTTCGGCGCGTGGTGTGCCGGAGCGCAGCTGGCTCTCGAAGTCATCGAGGGCGTGAACGAGCCCGACATCCTTGCGCGCCCGTTCCGACAGGTACCATTTGTGCTCGAGCAGCTGACAGTAGAGTTCGACCACGTCCGCCGAAACGCCGGGCAGCGATCCGAGCCGCTTCACGACCGGATCGAAGCGCTGCTCGCGCCAGCGCATCGCGGCGACGCTCAGGGGAACGCTGCGCTTCAATTCGCGCGACAACGTGGCGCGCAGCTCGCGCACTTCGTTCAGGATCTGCGTCGCCTGGCGTTCCTCGGCGACGAGTCCGGTCAGGCTGTGGAGCTGGTGACGGTGGTGGTCGCGATCGGTGACCATCGCGCGCATGCGGAGCTGATCGCCGAGCCCGGTCGCGACCAGCTCGATCTCGCCGACCGAGAAGCCAAGATCGTTGAGCGCGCGGATGCGCTCGTGAATCCGATAGCTCTCGCTCGGTGCGAGGATCTCCTCGCGCGTGACCTCCGACCACAGCCGGTCGTAACGCTCGCGGATACTGGTCGCGATGTCGCCGAACGGATCACCCGAAGGCAGCTCGACCCACGCCGAGAGATCAGCGATGTCGCCCGAGACGTTCTCCTCCATGATTTCGACGTCGTGCGCGCGCTGGCCCTTCGACAGCTCGTCGTGGATCTCGGCGGTCTCGGCATCGACCAGGTACGCCTGCAGCTCGCCCGCGTCGCGGCGGAACAGCGTGTTCGAGAGCGAGCAGTCGCCCCAGTAGACCCCCGCGACGTGGAGCCGCACCAGCAGGCTCGCCATCGCGTCCAGCAGCCGCTCGCGATAGCGCGCGAGCCCCGGCTGCATGAACAGCGTGCGGTAAGGCAGAGAGAATTCGAGGTAGCGCGTGACGAGCACGCTGGTCGGCTCGCCCTGCGCATCGAGCACGCGCGCGTGCCCGACGGCCAGGACAGCGGGCAACTTGCGCTCTTCCAACTCGCGCAGCGCGTCGTACTCGCGCTCGGCGTGCGGCTCGGGCAATTCCTTGAGCGCGTAGACGCCGGCATCGTATCCGGCGAACACGACCTCGTGCCGCGAAAGTCCGCGCTGCACTTCGACCAGGCGGCCGCAGTGCGCGGTCCACTCGGCGAGCGGAACCCCCCACGGCAGATCGAGGAAGTCCGGATGCCCCGGCCGAATGTGAATCGCGGCGAGGCCGGACTTCACAGGGAGGCGTTCGCGATCACGTCGCCTTGGCCTTCAGCGCGCGATAGTCGTCGAGCCCGCCCGGAACCTTGGCCGTGCCCTTCGCGATGCGATCGTTCCACGATTCGAACGGCGCGCCGTTCGTGACGTCGGTCATCGTGATGCACGACGGCACCGGACACACCGACGCGCACAGGTTGCAGCCGATGCACTCGGTCTCGTCGACCCACACGATGTGTGCGTCGGTCGCCTGCGCCACGGCGATCGCACCGTCGCGCGTCGAGGCCTGATGCCCGGGGATCAGCGGCTCGTCGACGTTGTGAATGCAGTGGACCGCGGTGTCGCGGCACGCGACGTAGCACAGGTTGCAGCCGATGCACTTCGCCGGATCGACCTTGGCGATCACCTTGTAGTTGAGGTCCAGCTCGCCCCACTCGCTGTACGCCGGCACCGCAAGGCGGTGGAGCTGGCGCACCGAAGTCATGCCCTTCTCGTCGAGGAAGTTCGAAAGCCCGTCGATCATGTCCTCGACGATGCGGAATCCGTAGTGCATCGCCGCGGTGCACACCTGCACGCTGGTGGCACCGAGCGCGATGAACTCCGCCGCGTCGCGCCACGTCGCGATGCCGCCGATCCCCGAGATCGGCACCTTGATGCGCGGGTCCCGCGCGAGAGCGGCGAGCATGTGGAGCGCGATCGGCTTCACGGCCGGTCCGCAGTAGCCGCCGTTGGTGGAGCGGCCGCCGACCACCGGGTACGGAACCATCTTGTCGAGATCGACGCCGCAGATGCTCTTGATCGTGTTGATGAGCGAGAGCCCGTGCACGCCGGCTTCGACTGCGGGCACGCCGGCTTCGAGAATGTCGCCGATGTTGGGTGTGAGCTTGATGAGCACCGGGACCGACGAGTATTCGACCGCCCAGCCCGCGACCACCTTCAGGACTTCGGGCTCCTGGCCGACCGCCGAACCCATGCCGCGCTCGCACATCCCGTGCGGGCAGCCGAAATTCAACTCGAGCCCGTCGCAGCCGGTGTCGACCGACGCCTTCACGATGTCGTGCCAGTCCTGCTTCGACTCGACCATCAGCGACACGATCACCGCGTGCTTCGGATACTTCTTCTTCACCGCGGCGATCTCACGCAGGTTCACTTCGAGCGGGCGGTCGGTGATCAACTCGATGTTGTTGAAGCCCACCATGCGCTGGCCGCCCACATCGAGCGACCCGAAACGGCTCGAAGTATCCACGATCGGATCGCCGAGCGTCTTCCACACCGCACCACCCCAGCCGGCATCGAAGGCCCGCATCACCTGATCGCCCGTGTTGGTCGGTGGAGCGCTCGCCAGCCAGAAGGGATTCGGGCTCTTGATGCCCGCGAAATCGATGGAGAGATCCGCCATGGGATGGGCCTCGGTGGAATCCTTCGCGTGCTCACGGGCGGTCAGCCGCGGCTCACGGACCGCGTCGGTGGCCGCGATATTAGCGGGGCGCGCGCTCCCGGCACAACGGACTTCGATGCGCGTGACCACGCCGTCGTTCGAAAGCACGGCGCGGGCTCGGCCTTGCCCGCGGCCTTCGCGCTCTGAAATGATGCGATCGCGTTTCGCCGCCACGCACTCCGGAGCCCCGATGCCCGCGCTCACACTGCCGCTCACGTTCCTCGTAATCGCCGCCGCGATCGTCGCACTGCGACGCGCGAAGTCTGCCGAAGCCCCCTACGGGCGGCGCATGGGCTGGATCGCTTTGCTGCTGGCGGCGCAACTCGCCGTGCTCTACGGCTTCGTGTTCGTGCACATGCGCACCGGGTGGGGGATCACGGCCGCCATTCCCCCTGGCCTCGCCGTGGTCACGCAAGTCGCGCGCGCGGCACTGATGTTCGTCGCACTCGGCGCGTGGTACGGACTGGTGCGTGACGATCTCGACTCCGCGCGGCGAAAGCTGATCGCCGTGGCGGCGGTCGTCGCGTTCGGCTGGACCGGCGGGCCGCTGCCGTTCCTCGCGATGGTCGCACTCGGCTTCCTGATCATGCGCATGCAGTGGATCCAGGAAGTCACCGGCTGGCGCCGCGCACTCGCGTGCGTGGGGGCGGCGTTGGTGCTCACCCTCATGTCGCTGCGCCCGTTCATGACCGTGACCAACGCACACTCCGACATGTTCATCACGCTCGTCTCGAAGACATGGCCTCCGCCGCTTTTGCTCGGCACGCTCGCGCCATCCGCCGTCACGGAGCTCGCACTCGTGCGCCCGCTGGATCGCGCGGTGCAGGCACTCATGGATCTGTTCCGCGTGCAGCTCGCGGTCGTCACGTTCCGCACGCTGTTCCTCCCGGTGCGACTCTCGGGTCTCAGCCTCAAGCGGCGCTTCACGGTCAACTTTTTCCTCGTGCGCTCGATCCCGGCGTTCATGTCGGCGCTCGTGATCTTCGGATTGCTGTACCTCGGACTCGGCTACCTGCGCGTCCGTGAGGTGCGGGCGGGATTCGACCGCACGCTCGCGCGCACCGGAACCGTGGCCACCGCGCTCGCCGCCGATCCGCGCGCGCGCGAAGGCGACACCCGCACACTCGAGCACCTCTCGACCGCCGCGTCGTGGCTCGGGGCCGACGGCGCGCGTGCCCATATCGTGGTTCGCGACAGCGTCGGGCTGATCGCCGCAACCGCCGGAACTCCGATGAGCATCGAGTCGGGCGACTTCACCGGCACCGACAGCGCGACCGTCGCCGCGTTCCGCGGATCGGATTCGACGATCGTCTCCGGCCTGCTGCCGGCAGGCGGCACCATGTATCTGGCCGCGCGGCGCTTCGATCGTTCAGGAATCGCCGCCGAAGTGTTCATTCCCATCGACAGCGTGTATCTCGCCGCGATCATGCGCCCGGTCGGCGGCGATCTCACGATGCGGGCACTTCCGAACGTGTTCGTGGGCGGGCACGGCATAAAGATCGACGACGACACGTCATGGGTCGCGCGCCCGATCGAAGTGCGGATCCCCGACCGCGGCTCGAGCCGAAGTTCGGGCCGCTGGTTCCTCGCGCGAACGTACCTGCCGGCCGGCGACTGGGGACGCGTTCACCTATTCACCCAGCGTGGAGCGATCGAGCTGGAGATCAAGACGACGCTGCGCGGTTTCATCACCCGCGCCATCCAGTCATTCGGCGGCTTCGCGTCCAACCTCTACACGCTCGGCATCGTGATCGGCGTGCTGCTCATCATCTCGATGGTCGAGAGTTTCGCCGTGCGCTCGGGGCGCAGCATCGCGCAAGCGGTGCTGGATGAAGTGAATGAACTGCGCACGGCAGCCGAACGCTTCGGCGCCGGTGACCTCGACTACCGATTGCCCGTGAAGGGCAAGGACGAGTTTGCGGTGGTGGCAACATCGTTCAATCAGATGGCGGCCAATCTCAAGATGCAGCGCGAGGAACTCGTCGTCGCCGAGCGCATCGAGGAGGACCTCGCCGTCGCGCGCGGCATCCAGCAACGTTTCCTGCCTCAGAGCCTGCCCGGGCTCGCGGGCCTCGATGTGGCCGGAGTTTCGATTCCGAGCCGCGAAGTCGGTGGCGACCTGTTCTACTGGTTCACGCACGAGGACGGCTCGCTCGGCTTCACGCTCGGCGACGTCTCGGGCAAGAGCGTGCCCGCGGCACTTCTGATGTCGAACGTGCTCGCCGGCCTGAGGGCCCAGGCGTTGATGCGCATCGAGCTGGCGCAGACGCTCGGCCGCGTGAACCAGCTGATCTTCGATCAGATCGAACCCGGCCGTTTCGTGACGCTGTTCTACGGCGAGATCGATCCGCTGCGCGGCGAACTGCGCTATGCGTCGGCCGGCCACAACCCGCCGCTGCTGCTGCGCGCGGGCGGTACCATCGAATGGCTGCGCGACGGCGGCGTGCCGCTCGGCGTGCTCGCCGATGCGACCTATGCGACCACGACCGTGCGTTTCGATTCGGGCGACACGCTGATCGTGTACTCGGACGGCGTGACCGAAGCCGAAGGGCCCGCCGACGCCGCACTGCCCGGTGAGCCCGGCATGTTCGGCGAGGACCGGCTCGCCGCCACCGTCGCCGCCCAGCGCGGGCGCCCGGCGCGCGTGATGCTCGATGGGGTACTGAGCGCCGTCGAGACGTTCGCGCATGGAACCGCACAGGCCGACGACATCACGCTGGTGGTGGTGAAGCGGGCGTAGGCGCCGTGCGGTCGTCGACCTCCAACTGTCCCCGAAGACAGTTGAATGCGTGCCTCAAAACCTCGATGCCGTCAGCACCACGTCCGCGTTCTTCCACGCCTTTTCGAATCGCGCCTTCACCACCGTGGCGTCATCGACCTTCCTTTGCGCCTCCAGACTCTTCATGAGTCCGAACAAACTCCAGCCGTTCTCGGGGTTGTACTTCAGATCCTGCTGGTAGACCGCTTCGGCGGCGGCGGCACGGCCCGCCGAGAGCAACACCGCGCCCAGCGAGTGGCGCACCGGGTAATACCAGTCGGCGGGTTCGTTGTAGTTGAGCGCGTCCTCGCGGCGGACCGCCTCTTCGAGCCGCGGGATCGCGGCCGCGTAGTCGCCGCGCGCCGCCGCCAGCTCGCCCGCCAGCACCTCGACCGCCACACCAAGCAATCCTTTGGTCGTGTTGATCTCCCAGATCGTGATCTTGTCCAGCGTGTCGCGCGCGGCGATCGCCTCGAGTGCCGCGAGCGAACGCTGCGCTTCGTCGAGCTTGCCTGTGGCGACGAGCGCGCGCCCGCGCGCGTAGTGCCAGATGCCGGTCGGATACAGCAGATCGGCCTCGGGAGCCGGCGTGGCGAGAATCTCGTCCCACTTGCCGAATCGCACGCGCGCATAGAGCGGTGTCAGCGCGTAGTGCTGGAGCGTGCCCATGCCGGGATCTCGCATCAGGTGATGTGCGGTCTTGCGATCGGTCGAGCCCGCGGCTTCGAACGCCATGGCACTCCAGCCTTCCATGGCCGCCGACGCCCACAGGAAGTGGTGGTTGTGCGGCACATACCCGAGCGGATAGATGCCCTGCGCGTGGCACTGACTCACGTACGCCTCATCGACCTTGCGCGCGGCGAGGTTCGCGAGCGCCGAGTCGTGGTAGCGCCCGGTGCGGATATAGATGTGCGACGGCATGTGCACGATGTGCCCGGCGCCGGGCATCAACCTGGGCAGCCGGTTGGCGTAAGGCTCTGCCCGTCCGGGCTCGGTCGATGCCTCGACCGCATGGATGTAGAGGTGAATTGCGCCCACGTGATCGGGTGAGCGCTTCAACACCTTCTCGATCGCCGACACGATCGGCGGCGTCCACGGCTGCGGCTCGCCGGCCTTGGTCCAGTAGTTCCACGGGTGCAGGTCCATCTGTGCTTCGGCGGCCAGCACCGCGGCGTCATCGTCGTCCGGGAAACGCGCGGCGACTTCGGTCATCGCGGCGGCGTAGGCTTCATCCAGCGCTTTGCGGTCGGCGGCGGGTTCCGGTCCGTAGCGCTTCGCGAGCGCCTCGATGTAGGCGCGCTCCTGCGGCGTCGCCTTGCCAGCGAGCGCGAGCGCCTTCTGCGCCGCGCCGTATGCTTCGCGCGCGACCGACGTGTCCATCGCGGCATTGATGTTGGGACCGAGCACGAGTGCGGTCCCCCACCACGCCATCGCGCACTGCGGATCGAGCCGCGCGGCCTCGGCGAACGAGCGGCCTGCTTCGGCGTGATTGAACGCGAACGCCAGGGCGAAACCTTGATCGAAGAACTGTTGCGCGGCCTTGGAGCGCGTGGTCACGGGATGGCGATGGTTGCCGAGTCCTTGGAAGCGCGGCGCCGGGCGCTGGGCGGCGGAAGTGGGACTCGAGATCGCGCCCGAGATCGAAAGCGCCACGAGCGAAGCCAGAATTCGTCGCCTCATCTGTGCACCTCCAGAAGTCGTCCGTGCCGGGAGATCGAACCCAAATTAGCATCGGGCCCGAGTCCGAGGTCAAAGGGGTTTCGAACGACCACCGTCGCGATCGGCGTGCGCGAGCTTCGCCGGTTTGCGCCGCTTCGCGCACGGTGGTTGAATCCAGAAACTCATGCTCACGATCGGTATCCCCCGCGAGACGTTGCCCGGCGAACTGCGCGTCGCCCAGGTGCCCGAAACCGTTGCCCGCCTGATCGCAGGCGGTGCGGCGGTGCAGGTCGAGACCGGTGCGGGCGAACGTGCCGGACATCGCGACGCCGCGTATGTCCAGGCTGGCGCCACGATCGTTCCCGACGCAGCGGCGCTGTGTGCCACTTCGCAGATCGTGCTGCGCGTGCGCGAGCCCCGGCTGCTGGAATCCGGACGGCACGAAGCCGACCTGCTGCAGGCGGGCTCGGTGCTGGTCAGCTTCCTCAATCTGCACACGAATCCCGATCTGCTCGACCGGCTCGTTGCGCGCGGTGTCACCGCGTTTGCGATGGAGCGCATTCCGCGCACGACTCGAGCGCAGCGGATGGACGCGCTGTCGTCGATGAGCACGATCGCCGGCTACAAGGCGGCGCTGCTCGCGGCGAATGCGCTCGGACGGATCTTCCCGCTGCTGATGACCGCCGCCGGAACGATCGCGCCCGCGCGCGTGTTCGTGCTCGGCGCGGGTGTCGCGGGCCTCCAGGTGATCGCGACCGCGCGGCGACTTGGTGCGGTGGTCGAGGCATTCGACGTGCGGCCTGCGGCGCGCGAGGAGGTGCAGAGCCTCGGCGCCACGTTCGTCGCGGCCGCGGATCTCACCGACGCGAGCCATGCGGATGCCGGCGGCTATGCGAAGGCGCTCACGCATGAGCAGGAAGAGCGCGAGCGGGCACTGATCCACAAACACGTCGCGGGCTCCGATGTGATCGTCACCACTGCGAACATCCCGGGCCGCAAGGCGCCGGTGCTGATCACCGAAGCGATGGTGCGCGACATGAAGCAGGGCTCGGTGATCGTCGACCTCGCCGCAGAAACCGGGGGCAACTGCGAGCTCACGCGGCCGGGAACCGACATGACGGCGCATGGCGTGACGATCCTGGGGCCGATGAACCTGGCGGCCGCGGTGCCGGTGCACGCGAGCCAGATGTACGCGCGCAATCTGCTTGCGTTCGTTCAGTTGATGGTGAAGGACGGCGCGCTGAATCTGAACTTCGAAGACGACATCCTCGCGGCGACGTGTGCTTCCCATGACGGACGTCTCGGCGGTACGCCAGCGCCGGCGCCCACTCCCGTGCCGTCTGCCGATACACCCGCTCAGGTGCCGGCATGATCCGCGGCACGCCCACCGCGCGCGATCGCGCGCCGCGAAAGGCCGCATGAATCCCGAATTCCTGACCCAGGCCTACGTGTTCGTGCTCGCGGTGTTCGTCGGATTCGAGGTCGTGTCCAAGGTACCGGTCGTGCTCCACACGCCACTCATGTCGGGCACCAACGCGATCCACGGCATCATCGTGATCGGCGGCATTCTCGTGATGGGCACCACCCACGGAATGCTGGAGCAGGTGCTGGGCTTCGTCGCGGTCGTGTTCGGCGCCGCGAATCTCGCGGGCGGGTTCGTGGTCACCGACCGCATGCTCGAGATGTTCCGCAACAAACCGAAACCGGGCGGTAAGTAAGTGTACGAGCTGCCGGCCGCGATCCACCTCGCCTACCTCGTTGCCTCGGTCATGTTCATCGTCGGGCTCAAGTTCCTGAGCTCGCCCGCGAGCGCGCGCCGCGGCAACATGACCGCCGCCGCCGGCATGCTGCTCGCCGTGATCGCCACGCTGCTGGTTCCCGGTGTGCGCATCTCGCCCGCGCTCATCGCGGCCCTCGCGCTCGGGACCATCGCCGGCGTGGTGGCCGCGCGCGGTGTGCCGATGACCGACATGCCGCAAATGGTCGCGATCCTGAATGGACTCGGCGGTGGTGCCGCGGCACTCGTCTCGTGCGCCGAGATCTGGCACGCGTCGCACCCCGACTCGGTCACCGCGTTGATCGAAGCGCTCGGCATGAGCGCGGGCCAGGGCGTGCGCAGCGGCGCTTCGGTCGTCGAACTGCTCGGCGTGCTGATCGGATCGGTGTCGTTCAGCGGCAGCGTGATCGCGTGGGGCAAGCTGCAGGGCGTGATCTCGGAGAAGGCGATCGTCGGAGCGTGGACCCGCGCGGTCAACATCGCGCTCGTGATCGCGATCCTCGTCTCGGGTGGCATCGCGATGACGACCGGCGGCGGCGGCGCGCTCGTCACGTTCCTCGCCGCCTCGCTCGCATTCGGCGTGTTCATGGTGATCCCGATCGGCGGCGCGGACATGCCGGTCGTGATCTCGCTGCTCAACTCGTGCACCGGACTTGCGGCGGCGGCAACCGGATTCTCGCTCGACAACCGTGCCCTCATCATCGCGGGCACACTGGTCGGCGCTTCGGGCACGCTGCTCACGCGCCTCATGTGCAAGGCGATGAACCGCTCGCTCGGCAACGTGCTGTTCGGCGGCTTCGGCGCGGGGCCTGCGCCCGGAGTGCCCGGGGCTGCGAAGACCGCGACGCGCCCGGTGCGCGAGATCGGCGCCGAGGATGCGGCGGTGCTGTTCACCAACATCCGCTCGCTGATCATCATCCCCGGCTACGGCATGGCCGTGGCGCAGGCGCAGCACACCGTGCGCGAGTTCGCCGAGATGCTCGCGGCGAAGGGCGTCGACGTGAAGTACGCGATCCATCCGGTCGCGGGCCGCATGCCGGGCCACATGAACGTGCTGCTCGCCGAAGCCAACGTGCCTTACACGCAACTGTTCGACCTCGAACAGATCAACTCCGACTTCCCGCAGACCGACGTGGCGCTCGTGATCGGCGCCAACGACGTCGTGAACCCCGCCGCCCGCACCGACACGGCGAGCCCGATCTACGGCATGCCGATCCTCGACGCCGACAAGGCGCAGCACTGCATCATCATCAAGCGCAGCATGAATCCCGGCTTCGCGGGCATCGACAATCCGCTCTACTACGAGCCCCGGACACTCATGCTGTTCGGCGACGCGAAGGGCGCGGTCGCCAAGATCATCGAGGCGCTGAAGACGCTGTGAGGCGGTGGTCAGGCGGCGTTCGCACGACTTCTTGATCCCGGCGGACTCCAGCAAATCCACCATTGCGGCCGACCACATAAAGTGGTCAAATGACCACTATTATGGTCACCGTGACTTCGAGCCCGTTCGGCAGCGCGACACGGACACGTGCGCTCCTCATGTTGCACCTTCTCGGAGAGAGCTACCCGAGGGAGTTGTCGCGCCTGCTCGGCGTGCGCCTGGGTGCGGTCCAGGGTGCGCTTCGGGGACTCGAGCGGGACGGGCTCGTCGCGGGGCGGACGATCGGCCGCAATCGAATCTTTCAAATCGATCCCCGGTACTTTGCGCTCGCCGAATTGCGCCGTTATCTGTCACGGTTGATGGAAGCGGACGCTCAATTGCGGGAACGCGCCTCGACCCTGCGGCGTAGACCGCGCCAAACCGGGAAGCCGATGTGAGCGGCAAGCGCGAACGGACCTTGCGTTCGGTGGGGATCGAAGTCGGTGACGCGCTTCGCCGAGCTGGAATCAATGCCGTGCTCACCGGTGGCGCATGCGCGACATTTCATTCCCGCGGCGCGCATCACTCGATCGATCTGGATTTCGTCCTCGCTGGTGATGTGACGCGCGCCCAGCTGGACGAAACGATGGGCCAACTTGGCTTCAAGCGGCACCGCGATCGATACGTCCATCAGGATCACCCCTACTTCGTCGAGTTTCCGCGTGGACCGCTCGCGATCGGGGAAGATGTCGTCATCCGACCGATGCTCATGCGTTCCGGACGGCGCATCGTCCGCATGCTTTCTCCGACGGACTCTTGCAGAGACCGCCTCGCCGCTTTCTTTCACTGGAACGACCGCCAGAGCCTCACGGCCGCGGTCCAAATCGCCATGCGCAATCGCGTCGTGATGGAACGAATCCGACGATGGAGTGATCGCGAGGGGGCGCTGGACAAGTTCGAGGAGTTCCGTGCTGCGATTCGTGCCGCCCGGAAAGGCGCGCGATGATGCGAAGGCTCTGGCTGACTTCGCTCGTCCTCTTGCTCGCAGGCTGCACCCAGGTTCCTCCGCCTCCCGGCTTCACCCCCGGTCCCGCCTTCGACGGCCCGCGCACGCGTGGCGGACACGCGATCTTCATGCGCGAAGAAGACCCCGACTTCCTCGATCCGGCGCTGTCGTACGGCACCTACACCGCACCGATCATCGAGGCGGTGTTCCGCACGCTGCTCGAATACGCCGATGCGCCGGGGGCCGCGGGCACGCAGCTCGTACCGGAACTCGCGGAGAGCCTCCCCGACCTGCGCGAAGGCGGCACGCTCTACTGCTTCAAGGTGCGACGAGACGCGCGCTTCTCGGCGCCGCTCGGGCGGCACGTCGTCGCCGCCGACTTCAAGTACGCGATGGAGCGGCTCTACCGGGTCGGCTCGCCGGGGTGCAACTTCTACCGCAGCATCGTCGGAGTGCCGGACGTGCTCGCGGGCAAGGACAGCGTGATCACGGGCATCATCGCGCGCGGCGACTCGCTGTACTTCCGGCTCTCACGGCCCGATCCGATCTTTCTCTCGGTGCTCGCGATGTCGTTCACCGCCGCCATCCCGCGTGAGATCGCCGATCGGCACCCCAACGACTTCTCGCAGCACACCGTCGCGACCGGCCCCTACAAAGTGGCGGAGTTCGTGCCGCGCCGCCGCGTGCTGCTGGTGCGCAATCCGGACTACTCCGGCACACCCGCGTGGCTCGACACCTTCGAGCTCAAGCTCGGCATCTCACCGATCAACGCGATTGCCCAGATCCGGCGCGGCCAGGCCGATGGCGGTTTCTTCGAGATCCCCCCCGGCGCGTTCGTGCGGCTGCGGAGCGACGCTTACTGGTCGCGGCAGATCACGATCTCCGACGGAATCAACACCGAGTTCCTGTTCATGAATACGCGTGTGAAACCGTTCGATGATGTCCGCGTGCGCCAGGCGGTGAACTGGGCCATCGACCGGCGCGCGCTGCTGAAGGTGTATTCGGGCAAGGCGCTGGTCGCGACCGAGTTCCTGCCGCCGAGCATGCCGGGCTATGCGCCGGGCAAGAGCTATCGCGCGCCCGATCGCGAGCGGGCGCGCGCACTGCTGCGCGAGGCCGGCTATCCGAACGGTTTCGACACGCGCCTCTACGGCTGGACCACCGAGCCCGGACCGCGCCTGTTGACGGTCGTCCAGCAGCAACTCGCCGAGGTCGGCATCCGCGCGTCGCTCGATCTGGGTGAGGCCGCCGGCTACACGACCATGGCCGGTAACGTCAGCAAGAAGATTCCGTTCGGGCTCTACGGCTGGTATGCGGACTATCTCGATCCTTCGAACTTCTTCGATCCGCTGCTCAACGGAAGTCGCATCCAGCCGCTCAACAACAACAACCTGAGCGTGTTCGACGATCCGGAGGTGAACGCGATGATCGTGCGCGCGATGTCGACGACCGGCGACTCCGCGCGCTTTGCCCAGTGGCGGCGGATCGATGAGCGCGTCATGGAGCTCGCGCCGGTCGCGACGATGCTGCACCTTCAGGAGAGTCGGCTGTACAGCGCGCGCCTCGGCGGCTGGTATCGCCACGTGACCCGGCTGTTCAAGATCGAGTCGTTGTATCTGAAGCCGCGAAGCACGGGATCGCGGCCGGACTCGGCGGCCGTGAAGGGGGCGGCATGAGCGCCGAGCCGGTGACCGCGACGCGCAGTCCCGCATCGCCATGGCGCGACGCCGGGCGGCGCTTTGCCGCCGATCGTGCCGCCGTCGCGGGTATGATCATCCTCGGCCTGCTGGTCGTGGTTGCGGTGCTGGCGCCGTGGATCGTGCGCCACGGACTCCACCAGTCCGCATTCCATCAACGCATCATGGACACGATCACGATCGGCGGGCAGCGCGTGGAGGTCGTGTCGGATCTCGGCATCCCGGTCGGGCCCAATCCTTCGTTCCTGCTCGGCGCCGATCTCGTCGGTCGCGATGTGCTGTCGCGCATGCTCTACGGCGCCCGGATCTCGCTCGTGGTCTCAGCACTCGGCACACTGCTCGCGCTCTCGCTCGGCATCACGGCGGGCCTGCTGGCCGGCTTCTACCGCGGACTATGGGACACCGTGATCTCGCGCTTCGTGGACGCGATGATGGCGATCCCGGTGCTGCTGCTCGCGATCGCGCTCGCGGCGGTGCTGCGGACCGGCAGCATCGTCGTGATGGTGCTGATCCTGGGGCTCGTCAACTGGACCTCGCTCGCGCGCATCGTGCGCGCCGAAGTGCTGTCGCTGCGCGAGCGCGACTTCATCGAAGCCGCCCGCGCGCTCGGCGCGACCGATACCGCGATTCTCGCCCGCCACCTGATGCCCAACCTCGTGGGCCCGGTGATCGTGTTCGCGACACTGTCGATGGCCGGCAACATCCTGCTCGAGAGCGCGCTGTCGTATCTCGGCGTCGGCATCCAGCCGCCCACACCGTCGTGGGGCAACATGATTCAGGAGGGCGTGCCGCTGTTCAATGTCGCGTGGTGGATCACGCTGTTCCCGGGCCTCGCCATCATGCTCACCGTGCTCGCGCTGAACCTCGTCGGCGACGGACTGAAACGCGCGATCGACCCGCGTTCGGCGGACCCGTCATGACCTGGCTCGCGCGGCGGCTCGGGTGGAGCGTGCTGGTGCTGCTGGTCGTGAGCGCGGTGACGTTTGTGATCTTCTTCGCGGTCCCCGGCAAGCCGGCCGAGCTGATCGCCGGCAAGTACGCCTCGCCGGAAACCGTGGCGTTGATCGAGAAGCGGCTCGGCCTCGACCAGCCCGCACCAATCCAGTACCTGCGCTTCGTGACCCGTGCCGCGCGCGGCGACTGGGGATTCTCCTACGTCAGCCAGCAGCCGGTGCTCTCGACCATCCTCACCGCGTTCCCGCCGACGCTGTCGCTGACCGCCGGCGCAGTCGTGCTGTGGCTCATGGTCGGCATTCCGCTCGGCGTGCTGAGTGCCGTCCGGCCGCGTTCGATCTGGGACCGGCTCGCGACCGTGTTCACGCTGGCCGGCATCTCGGCGCCGGTGTACTGGGTCGGGCTCGTGCTGCTCAGCATCTTCGCCGATCGCCTCGGCTGGTTCCCGCTCGGCGAGTACGTTTCGATCGGCGAGGGCGGCCTCGTGGCATGGGCGCACCATCTCGTGCTCCCGTGGGCGACGCTCGCGCTGCTCTATGCCGGCTGGTACGCGCGCTTCACGCGCTCGCAGGTGATCGACGTTTCGCGGCTCGACTACGTGCGCACCGCGCGCGCCAAGGGCTTGAGCGAGTCCGCGGTGCTCGGACGCCACGTGATGCGTAACGCGCTGCTGCCGATCGTCACGCTGCTCGGCATCGATATCGCCTACCTCATGGGGGGTGCCGTGCTCACCGAGTCGGTATTCGGGATTCCCGGGGTCGGCGGCCTCGCGTGGAAGGCGATTCGCCAGCGCGACCTGCCGATGGTCATGGGCACCGTGCTGTTCTCTGCGGTGTTCATCGTGAGTGCCAACCTGCTGGTGGACATGGCCTACCGCTGGCTCGATCCGCGGATCGGGCGCGAGGACCGCGGGTAGCGGCGCCGTCGCGGGGGCGCAGGACCCTGCGGCGCGATGTTTGTTGTTGCCCTGCGGACCGCTGCTGCCTAACCTCATTCACTCGAGCGGCCCTTCTCTGCGACCGCCTCCGCTTCACGCAATCGAGTTCCGCAGGACCGGGTCGCGAGATCACTCTTATGAAATGCAACATGCTGGCCACGGCGGTCCTTGCGGTGCTGTTGTTCGTGCCCGCTGCCTCGGCGCAGTCACCGAAACCTGCCGCCGATCCCGCCTTCGCCCGATTCTCCGCGCGCGGCGCATCCGAGTGGACGATCCGCCGCGATCTCTCGGGTGGCATCCCCCGCACGATCCTCGGTGAGAACGCCACGCCGCTCGCAGGCTGGGAGTCGGATCGCGCGCATGCGGTGGAGCAGATTTTCGAAGAGCACGCCGATCTGTTCCGCCTGCGCCGCGGACTCGATCGCTTCGTGTTCGCGCGCGAGTGGGAACGCAAAGGCGTTCGTCACGCACGCATGACGCAGACCTATCGCGGCGTCCCGGTGCTTGGCGGCGAATATGCCGTGGCATTGGGCACCGGCGGCGACGTGCGCATGATCACGGGGGACGTCGTCGAGGGACTCGAGGTGTCGACCACTCCCACGCTCACCGCGGCCGACGCCGAGCGTCGCGCGCGCGCGCGCATGGGCACGGAGTCGATCGTGCTCTCGTCGCGGCTCGCCGTCACGCGCGAAGGCCGCGATCACCTCGTCCATCAGGTGATGGTCGAGACGCGGCCCGATCATCGCGAGCACGAAGTGTGGGTCGATGCGCACGACGGATCGTTCGTGCGCGTCATCACGCTGAGCACGTCGTTCGAGGGACGCGGCAACATCTACCCGGTCAACGACAAGCCGCCCGCGATCCCCGTGACGGTGCCATTTCCGAGGCTCGCGAGTGAAACGGCGCTCACCGGCGAGCATGTCGAAGTGCACAACGAAGGCGGGCCCGACGCTGAAGGTGTCGCCGGCGAGTTCCTGTTCGACGAGTCTTCTGCGCAACATCTCACCGAGGCCAACGTCTACTGGCACGTCGACCACTTCATCGACTACATGCGGCAGCGCGGATTCGCGATCCCGCTCAGGATCAAGGCTTATCCCAACGAGTCTGAAGGGAATGCGTGCGGCGTCGCCTATGCGAATCCGCTCGCCAACAGCATCTTTCTCTACCTGCCGTGTCTGCGAGTCAATCGCAACAGCGGCAACGCGGCCGACGTGATCTACCACGAGGCCCAGCATCTTGTGACCGCGAGCTACGGGATCCGCGGTATCGACATCGAATCGAAGGCGGTGACGGAAGGTTACTCGGACTATTTCGCGTGCGCGGTCACCAACGATCCCCGCGTCGCCGAGTGGACGCTGATTCCCTGCGACCGCAACACCGCGCATGGCGGGGCCGCACGGTGGCTCGATTCGGATCCCAGGCAGTTCAACTACAGCCGCTGGGACTCCGTCTACGCGTGCTATGCCGGATACCGTGATCCGCACGCGGTCGGCATGATCCTGGCTGGCGCGTTCTGGGACATCCGCACCCGCATCGGCTCCGAGGCGGACCAGATGATTCTCGAAGCGCTCGACTACCTGCCGTCGGCTCCGGATTTCGCATGCGTTGCCGACGCCGTGCTCCAGGCCAACTACGACCACCACGACGGGCGCTACTCGATGACGGTGCTGCGCGGCTTTCTCGATCGCGGCATTCGCGGGGCGGCGCGCGCCAAGATCTCGGGCCCTCTTCAATACGACGACGGCGGGCCGCACGAGTACGAAGCACGCATGATCAGCGAAACGGTGTCCACCGGCTATCAGTGGGCGATGCGCGCGGCGTGCGACAGTGGCGAGTGCGCTGCGTGGCAGCAGCTCGGCGACGAGCGCACGCAATCGGTGATCAGCGAGGTCGACTTCGATCTGCGCGTGATCACGACCGACATCTGGGGCCGCACCGGCCAGAATCAGATCCGCGTCACGGTGTTCCAAGGCCCCCCGCCGAGCGCTCGACTCGTGACGCTCGACCCTTGCGAGGTCGGAGGGGTTGGCGTTTATGCCGCGCTCTGCACCGGCACCGGCCCGTTCACCGTCAACTGGTTCGTCCGATTCTTCGGATCCGAGTATTACCCGGCCGGAAGCGGCGAGACGGTCGCGATCGAATGCCCGCGCAACGGCTACTTCCGCCTGCTGGCACGGGTCTATGACTACCGTGACCGGCCGGCGATCGCGTTCACCGATCTGAGGTACAGCAACGGACCTTCGATGGCTTCGCAATGGGAGCTGAACGTGGAATCAGGCGCGGCGGGCGGGCCGGCCTTCACCATCGCGGCCCCCGCGGCCGGGCACGCGCGGCTCGTGGTCTACGACGTGAGCGGCCGCGTGGTCGCGCGCCCGCACGACGGCATGCTGCCCGAAGGCAACACGTCGATTCCGTGGACGCGGAGCGGAATCGAGCCGGGGCTGTACTTCGCGCGTCTGACGACCGAGGCGGGGACGATCATGCGTAAGACGATCGTGCTTCGGTGAGGCCTCGGCGTTCCTGACGACTCACGGAAGGATCACGACCCGCGCCGACGCCGACGTGCGACCAGTCCGCACGTTGAGGAAGTAGACTCCGGCCGCGAGTTTCGCATCTCGGCCCGCGCGTGTCGCCACTTCGATCGATCCTCGCGCGCCGCCGTGGAACAGCCGCTCGACGCGACGGCCGCGCACGTCGATCAGGTCGACGGTCGCGAAGGTCGCATCACCGAGCTCGATGGCCGCACGGATCGATCCACGCGAGGGATTGGTCGAGCGCAGGCGGATCGCGAGCGGACTCACGCTTGAGGCGCCTTCGACCGCCACGCTCGGCGCCTGGATCGTGACCCATTCGGGCGCGCCGAGATTACCGTCTCCGTTGCCGCACGGCGCCTGGAGCGTGAGCGCTCCGCCGTTCGCGGTCGCATAGCCGCCGAACGCGACATTGACCGACGACGGCGGCGTCCCGAGCAGCGTCTCGAGATCGAGCATGCCTTCGAGCACCGCACCCGATGCCTTCTGAAACGCCGCGGTCCCCTGCTGCGTCTGCGCGGCGTTGAACCATCCGATAAAGCTGTTGTCGTTCTCGCCCGCGAGGAACCAGTCCCAGGTCGAAGCTGTCCCGGCCTTGGACCACGGCGCCGCCGTCGTGCCGGTCGTGGTCGGCTGCGCAACGAGGATGAAGTGGTCGAGATTGGCGGTCGCGCTCACCGCGGGTGCGGCGAGATAGAGGTAGCGGCCGTCATAGTCGGCGCGCAGCTCGATGCCGCCGCACGAAGCCACGACCGGCACTCCCGCATCGAGCGTCCCGTCGATCACGTGCGCCGGAGCGGTCGCGCCGCTCACCGCGACGTGCCAGTCTGCACCGCCGTTGTTGTCCCAGTTCCTGGCGCCGTCGGTGAACACGAAGTCCACGGCGGTCGCGGTCGAGGGAATCGAATACGTGTAGAACCACCGCGCGCTGTCGGGATTGAACGTCATGGTGGGATCGGGTGCGATCACGTTCGTCCATCCGCTGTGCCCGACATGGATGCGTACCGGGCTCGTCCCATCGGGCAGCGCCCCCGCGACCGCATCGTAGGAGACCGTGAGCGTGCCGCCCGCCACGGGATTCGCCGGCGACCAGCGCACCGCGGGCCCGCCGCCGCCGCCCGAGCTGCCGCCGGTTCCGACGTACACGTGCTGGATCGGACTCTTGCGCACGTTGCCCTGCTCGTCGCGCGCTTCGACGTAATAGTCGAGCAGTACGTCCTCGAGCCCGCTGACGTGAGCGGTGAACTGTTCGGCGATGTACTGCGGCATCACGGAGAAGTTGATCGACGGATCGTTGTAAACGTTGCCGGCAGGGAATGCGCGCCGCGCCATCGGAACCGTCTGCCACGCACCTACGCCCGCGCCGCCGGCGTAGGTCTCGTTCTCGGTGGAGCCGAGCGGATTCTGCCCGTCCGCATCGGTCCGATAGCGCAGCACCACCGTGTCCACGCCGCTCACGTCGTAGGCGAACGTCCACACACAGAAGTCCTGCGTCATCACCGCACCCGCTCCACCGGGATAACCCCACAACGATCCACCACCGTTGCCACCCGGATTCCATGGCAGCCGCTGCGGCAGCCACACCGTCGGCGGCGTGAGGTCGGCGCCCGACAGGATCACCGGATCCGCGTACTCCGCCGCGCGGTTCGCGGCGATCGAGGGCTTGATCTCGAAGTCGAGCGTGGTGCCGTAGTACATGTAGCCGCTCTCGTGACCGACCAGCAGGTAGTGCCACGCCTTCTCGACCGCGGTCGTGCCCGGTTGCGTGGGATCGACGATGCGCCCCGCATTCGGTGTGGCGGCCGCAATCTGCTCCGCGGTCAGCACGCGGTTGGTCGCGGCCGTGAGCACCGCCCAGTTGCGCTCGTCCTCAGCCCAGCCGTTGTCGATGTCGAACTGACCCGACGCGTTCACCAACGGCCAGTTCCAGTTGATGAACTGCGGCGAGCCGAAGTCGCCGTCGGCATTCACCCAGCCGCCGTCTTCGACGTGCACGATGTCGGCGGGATCGACCGGATGATCGGCGAGATACTCGGCGATTGTGGTCGGCTCGTAGCCCTGTGCAGCGGCCTGCGCGCAGAACTGATCCACGTTCTGCGTGTAGTAGCTGTTGCCGCCCGACCACGCGTTGTCGCCGTCGTGCGCGAACAGGATCAGCATCGGCTTCGCCGGATCGTTCTGCGCTGCGATCGCGTTGATCTCGCCCGTGCCATAGAGACCGTAGCCCTCGTTCCAGCCCATCGCGTTCGCCGCCGGCACCACCACGATCGACGACACCGCACCCGTCTCGGGATTCACGTGCTGCGCGCGGTGCGGGCGGAAGCCGAACGGCGCCGGCACCTTGGTGACGACTCCGCGGCTGATGCTCTGGGTGTAATACGTCGGCTGTGCGGGGTTGATCTGGTCCGCGCGATTCGGCGGATCGCAGTTGTCCTGGTTCGCCGCGTACGGATAGTTGGCACACGCGCGCGCGATGTGGACGTCGGGCACGATCGACCACGCGATGCCCTCCTGCTGCAGCACTTCGATCATGCGCGTGCTGAAGCACATCTCAGCCGGGAAGAATCCCTGCGACAGCGGGCCCGGCCCCCACGCCTGCGGCATGATCGCCTTCTGCGTCTGGATCATGCGGCGGAACACCGCTTCGTCGACCAGCGGATTGATCGAATGGTGGAACGCGACCACGACCGGATCGAGCCGCGGCCGCCCGCCCGAAGTCGTCCAACTCTTCGCGTCGCGATAAGGCTGCCACCAGTTCGACGCATAGCGGCCGCCGTTCCAGCCCGCGCTGCCGAGACTCGTGACGTTCTGAATCAGCGACCCCGCGAACGACACCTGTGCTCCAGCGTCGGGCTGGTCGAGCGCCGACTGGATCGCGAGCTTCGGGTAGTCCTGATAATCGCGGACGCGGTCGTCGTTGTTGAAGATCGAGAACACGTCGTTCTGGCTGTGACCGAGCGCGATCGTCTCGTGCGCGAACTCGTAGCGCGGCGAGAAGCCGGGGCTGCGATCGGGCCAATAGATCGGCTGGTGCATGTGCCACAGGTACGACGTGTGGACGGGGGCCGCGAGCGCGGGGGCGGCGAGAAGCATGAGCAGGATGGATAGGCCGGGGCGGATCATGGGACGATGAGTCTACCCTCAGGAACGCGCTGGCGGGCACCGAAATCGTGAGCCTCAACGGGCGCCGGGCAGCCGGATCGGCCCGCCTCCTACGCTTCGCCGATCCGCTCGAACCGCCCGATCGGGCTCAGATGCGAGACGAGCCCGGCTCGTTCGTCCCACTGGTGGAGCACACACCCCGGCGGCTCCATGATCGCGGTGAGCGGCAGCGATCGCGTGAGATCCAGCTCGATCGCATGCGCAGTCGAGGGACACACGATCCCGAGCGCACCGTGGAGGCGCCGATGCATCGAGCGATGCAGGTGGCCCGCGGCGAGGCACTCGACGTGCGGGTGCCGCGCGATGATCGCGCCGAGGAGATCCATACACTCGAGTCCGAGCGCGTCGAGCGCCGGGATGCCGGATCGAAACGGAGGATGGTGGAGGACGATCAGCGTGGGCGCGGCCGACTCGTCGAGCCGATCGACCAGCCACTCGAGCCGCTCCGGGCACAGGAAACCGGTGGCGCTGCCCGGGACATGGGAATCGAGCGCGATCATCCGCACCGGGCCGCCTTCCACGACGAACTGGATGAAGTGTTCCATCGAGCGCGTGCCCTGAACTCCGAACACTTCACGCATGACGCGGCGATCGTCGTGATTCCCGGGAATGACGTAGACCGGCACGCCGAGCGGGCGGATCAGCGCGCGGAAGCGTTCGTACTCAGCGGGCGTTCCGCCCTCGACGCAATCGCCCGTCACGATCACGAAGTCGGGCGTGCGCGAAAGCTCGCAGAGGTGTCGAACGGCGCGTTCGAGATGCGCGCCGGTCGCGAACACGCGATCGAACGCGTCCCCCGCCAGCGAAACGTGGGAATCGCTGATCTGTGCGATCAGCATGAGAAACCTACGCGTGTCCCGCGTGCATCGGCGAATCCGGACGAATCGCAACGCCGAGCGCCGCGCACATCGCGCGCGCGGCGCGCTTGCCTTCCTGCGCCGCGTTCACGACTTCCTGCCCGCCGCTGATCGCATCGCCTCCCGCCCACACCTTGGGATGTCCAGTGCGGCCGGTCAGCGCATCGACCACGATGCGCCCCTTGATATCGACCTCGACTCCGGGGAACAGCGCGGCGACTTCCTTCAGCTTCGCCTGGCCGATTCCGAGCACCGCGAGATCCGCCCGCAGCGAGCGGCCGTCATCGAGCGCGAGCCCGATCAACCGCCCCGCGGCATCGCGCGTGAACGCCTTCGGCACCGCGCGCTCGGCGAGCTGCACGCCTTCCTTGCGGGCGTACTCCATCTCGTGACCGTAGCCCGGCATCTCGTCGGCGGTGCGGCGGTACACCATCGTGACGTCCGGCACGCCGAGTTTCGCCAGCTCGCGGGCGACGTCGATCGCCGTGTTGCCGCCGCCGATCACGAGCGCGTGCTCGATGCCCGCCACGGTGAAGCCCGGCTCGAGCTTCATGCGCTCGATCCACTCGGTCGCTCCGGTCACACCGGGGCCGTCCTCGCCCGGGATGCCGAGCTTGGAGTCGCGGCCGAGCCCGATGCCGAGAAACGTGGCATCGAAGCCGTCGATCAGCTGCGCGGCGGTGACGTCGGTTCCGACCATCATGCCGTCCTGAATCTTCACGCCAAGCGATCGGATGAAATCCACCTCGGCGAGCGCGCCGCCGACCGGCATCTTGTAGGGCGCCACGCCGTGGCTGTTGAGGCCGCCGGGAACCTTCCGGTATTCGAACAGCGTCACATCGAAGCCTTCGAGCGCGAGATAACCCGCGGCCGCGAGCGACGCGGGCCCGGCGCCGACGCACGCGACTTTGCGGCCGTTCGGCGGTGCCTTCTCGAACAGCGTGGCGGCGGATCCGTTCTCGAGCACGGTCTCGACGGAATAGCGCTGGAGCCGGCCGATCGGAATCGGCGGATACCGATTCCAGTCGTTGTACACGCACGCGCCGACGCACAGCACTTCGACCGGACACACACGCGCGCACGAATATCCGAGCAGGTTCGCCGACAGGATCGTCTTCGCCGAGCCGCGCACGTTGTCGGTGGCGATCTTCCGGATGAAGCCCGGAATGTCGATGCCCGTCGGGCACGCCACGACGCACGGCGCATCGTGGCAGTACAGGCAGCGGTTCGCTTCTCCTACCGCTTCGCCCTTCGAATAGGTGGGCTTCGCATCCGGCAGGTGGCGCTCGAGGCGATCTTCGTCGATGGGGACGGTCATGCGAACGGGTCCTCCGGAACAATCTTGCGGACGCGGCAGCCCGGGTGATGGCGCCATGGACGATCGATACGCGCTTCGAATCGGGTTCAGTCTGCCGGGCATGATGCCATGTTTTTCCAGTGGTTGAAACGTCGTGTTCGGTTTCCGTGCCGCTCGCGCGACCACGAAACGCTCACGCCGGCGGGGCTCCGTCGCACCCGACTTGCCGCGCTCGGCGGCTCCGGAGCATCATTCGGCCTCTGAAGCCCGCCGCGCGAGCGCACGCATGCGATCCTGAGCGCGCCCGGGCACTTTAGGAGGAGCCATGTTCGATTTCGTTTCCAGAACGCACGCGGTCTTGATCGTGTGCGCGCTCGCGGTGCTGGGATTCGCCGCCACCGCCGCGGCCCAGTCGGCCCCCGCCCAGCCGATCGTCAAACCGGGACCGTGCGAGGGCCCCGAGTTCCGGCAGTTCGACTTCTGGATCGGCGACTGGAACGTGTTCACCGAGGACGGCGCGCTCGCCGGCACCAACACGATCGAGCGCATCCTCGACGGTTGTGTGATCACGGAAAATTGGAGCGGCAGCAAGGGCACCGACGGCAGGAGCTTCAACGTCTATTCGACCGCGGACCACAAGTGGCATCAGACGTGGGTCGACAGCCAGGGAACGCTGCTCGAACTGGCCGGCACGTTCGAGGACGGACGCATGGTGCTCGAGGGCGACTCGCCGGGCGGCGGCGACAATCCGCTACGCAATCGCATCACGTGGCAGAAACTGCCCGACGGACGGGTGCGCCAGCACTGGCAGGTGTCCGCCGATCGCGGCGAGAAGTGGGCGGACGCGTTCATCGGCTTCTACACGCCCAAGGCCAAGCCCGCGACCGGGAAAGGACTCAAGCGTTGATGCGTCATGGCCACTCGACGACGAGCCGCCGCACCCCGTTGCTGGAATTTCTGTTCATGGCCGCGCTCATGACGCCGTCGATCGCGCTCTCGCGCAGCGACGATCCGGCCCGCGGCCTGCTCGGACTCGGGCGCGCGGACAGCGCGCTCACCAGCATGATCGCGACCGAACGCGCGTTCTCGGCGCTGTCGGTCGAGCGCGGCATGCGCGAGGGGTTCCTCCACTTCATGGCCGACGACGGCGTGCTGTTCCAGCCGCTGCCGGTCAACGGCAAGGAATCGTGGCGCGCACGCGCGGCGAGCCCGGCGACGCTGATCTGGGATCCGAGCCATGGCGAGATGGCGAACGCCGGCGATCTCGGATGGTCGACCGGTCCGTGGGAATACCGGCCGCCGTCCGACAGCGCGGGCGTTCCGCCACCCGCGGACCGGATCGCTCACGGCCACTTCACCTCGGTGTGGATGCGCCAGCTCGATGGACAATGGCGTGTGGTGGCCGACATGGGCATCAGCCACCCGAAGCCGGAGCACGGCGTTGGAAGCGTCGAGTTCCGCGCCAAGCCCGGACACACGTGGGCCGCGGGACAGCAGAATCCGAAGTCGCGCGCGAACCTCGCGTCGATTGATCGCCGCTATGCGCGCGACTCGCGCAAGCGCGGCGTGGCGGCGCTCGACGAGTGGACGTCGGAAGACGTGCGGCTCCATCGTGACGGCGACTTCCCCGCCGAAGGCCGCAATTCCGTGAAGGTCGTGCTCGCGACGGGGCCGATGCTCCTCAGCTTGCGGCCGCAGGGCTCGCGGGTTTCGCTGAGCGACGATCTCGGCTACACGTACGGCACGCTCGAGCGCGCGTCCACGACCGGCCCCGCCCAAACGAGCACTTATCTCCACATCTGGCGCAAGGAAGCCGACCGCAAATGGCGCATCGCCGTGATGGTCGAGTGTCCGCTGCCGCCACGCTGAACCCGTTGCCGGATGGCCGGACGCCGTTCGATCACTCGCCGACTTCAATTCCTGGAGTACGCATGCCCTCCGAAATCATCCCGGTCGTGAACAACGTGGAAGCGCACCGATTCGAAGCAACGCTCGACGGCAAGGTGGCGGTCGCCGAGTACCGGCTCGGCGATGGGGTCATGGAGTTCGTCCATACCGACGTCCCGCGCGAGCTCGAAGGCCGCGGCGTCGCGAGCCATCTCGCCCGCGCCGGGCTCGACTACGCGCGCTCGCAGAATCTCGGCGTCGTGCCGCGCTGCCCGTTCTTCGCGGCGTGGATCGGGCGGCATCCGGAGTATCAGGATCTCGTGCGCGAACCCAGCTGAGCGCGCCGGTCTACGTGCGGACCGCCGCCGGCTGATCCGCGCTGTGCGGCGCGTGCGTCACGGTGCGCTTCATGAAGCGGCCGGCGCCGCGCTCAACATCGAGCTCGCCGTCCTTGAACTGAATGCGTCCGTTGACGACCACGTGCGTCGGCTTCCCCTTCGTGGCGAAGCCTTCGAAGATGCTGCGATCGGACTTGGAGTAATGGGTCTTGGCACTGCGCGTGCCGCGCGCGGTGGGATCGTAAACCACGAGATCCGCATCGGCGCCGACCGCGATCGTGCCCTTGCGCGGATGGAGTCCGAAGATGCGCGCCGGATTCGTGCTGCCGAGTGCGACCATGCGCTGCAGGTCGAAACGCCCTTCGCACACGCCATACGTGTAGAGCATCTGGAGCCGGTCCTCGACG
>JANLWX010000216.1:0-33602 GCA_031364845.1 Candidatus Eiseniibacteriota bacterium | reverse complement strand
GTACGAGTGCATCGAGGGATGTGCCTCCCGCGCGAACAGCCGGCGCACATCGAACTCGGCAATGTGGCCCAGGAGATGGGCGGTGGTTCGCGAGTCCTTGCCGACGTATGCGGTGAGACCGTACTTGAGGTCGTGATCGGCAAGATGGGAAGCGGTGTACGGATTCATGACTCCTCCGCGCATGCAGACAACGCAGTCGATCGCGGGGGCGATGAATGACGTACGTATTCATATCATGAGGATTTCCGGCGCTCGGGGTTTCAGCGAGTGAGATCGAATCGAGGCGAGACGCAAATGCAAGGCGACATGCCTGTGCAGACGCGAACAGCTCGAAGCATGCGCCGCACGTCAACGCCTGCGGACCGATCCCGGAGTTCTCTCCGATCGATTCCACGCAAGGCGTCAAGCACAATTTGATCGGTACGTCATGATTCTCAATTCATGAGCGCCCTCATTCGTTGGATCGGACACGACCGGCCCGCGCCGCCGACGGATGAGCCGCCCACTGACGATCGTTGTCGCGCCTCGCGATCGATCCGCCGCCCGCGACCGACAAGACGTTCTCTATGAGCAGCCTTTCAGCCGTCGCGCGATCATTGCAAATGTAACCGTCACACACATTCTCTCTATCAGGGTCTTTCAGTGCCTTCCCACGATTCGTCCCCCCACACCCATAGACCAATCCTCCACCTTCCGCTAGATTGCGAACTCCATGCCCATTTCATCTCCAAGCGCCGAACCCGAGGCCATCATGGCGCTGCTCGACACGCTCAATCCCGATCAGCGCACCGCCGTGGAGCACCCCGGCAGAGCGATTCTCGTGATCGCGGGTGCCGGCAGCGGCAAGACCCGCGTGCTCACGGCACGGGTGGCGTGGCTGCTCGCAAACGGTGCGCCGCCTGAGTCGATTCTCGCGTTCACGTTCACGAATCGAGCGGCGCGCGAGATGCGCGAGCGCATCGCCGGCATCGTCGGCGCGGTGGAGAGCCGCCTGTGGGTGGGCACGTTCCACGCGACCGCGGTCCGCATCCTGCGCCGCGAAGCCCGCACCCTCGGGCTGCCGTCGTCGTTCGCGATCTACGATCGCGAGGATCAGGAAGGTCTGATCCGCGATCTCGCGCGCGAGTTGGCGTGGCCCGAGGGCTCGTTCAAGATCGGCGCCGTGCTCGCCTCCATCAGCGAGGCGAAGAACGCGCTCGTCACGCCCGAGGATTTCGCGCGCACCGCGTACTCACGTCAAGATAGCCGCATCGCCGAGATCTTCGTGCGCTACACCGACGAGTTGCGCCGCAGCGGTGCGATGGACTTCGACGACCTGATCGCCGAGACCGTCCGGCTGTTTCGCAATCACCCCGAAGTCGGCTCGCGTTACCGTGACCGTTTTCAGAACGTGCTGGTCGATGAGTACCAGGATACGAATCACGCGCAGTTCCGCCTGATCCAGGCGCTCGCCGGCGACACCGGAACCGTGTTTGTGGTGGGCGACGACGACCAGTCGATCTATGGCTGGCGCGGGGCGGACCTCTCGAACGTGCTCGACTTCGAGACCACCTTCGAGGGTGCGTCGACCGTACGGCTCGAGCAGAACTACCGTTCGACCAACAACATCCTGGACGCGGCCAACGCCGTGATCGGGAACAACCGCGCGCGCAAGGGCAAGAATCTGTGGAGCGACCGCGAGGCGGGTTCGCCGTTGCGCTTCGTGCTCGCGGCCGACGAGGTCGACGAGGCGCGCCGCGTGCGCGAGTTCATCACGGCACGCGTGCGCGAAGGGGGGACGCTCGCGGATTGCGCGGTGCTCTACCGCACCAACGCCCAGTCGCGCGCCATGGAAACCGAGCTGCGCCACGCGCTGGTTCCGTACGAGATCGTGGGCGGTGTGTCGTTCTATCAGCGCCGCGAAGTAAAGGACCTGATTGCGTATCTGCGAGTGGCGGCGAACCCGGCCGACTCGGCGGCGTTCTGGCGCATCTGGAACACGCCGCGCCGCGGCCTGGGAGCCGTTGTGCGCGCCACCGTTGAGCAGCGCATGGCGGCGAGCGGCTTGCGCGCCCCGGCCGCACTGCGCGAACTGGTCGCGGAGCAGTCGATCGCGCCCGCGGCGCGGCGCGGTGCTTCGGCCTTCCTCGCGCTGCTCGATGAGATCGGCACCATGCTCGAGGTACCGGTCGATCGCGTGTTCGCGCGCGTGCTCGAGAGCACGGCCTATCTGGAGTACCTCGCCACCGAAGAGGACGCCGCGGACCGGCTCGCGAACGTCGAGGAACTGCTGGTCGCCGCCGCGACCTTCACCGGCGAAGGTTCGAACACCGTGACCGAGTTCCTCGGCGAAGCCGCACTCGTCACCGACGCCGATCGTGCCGGCCAGAAAGGTGACCGCGTGCTGATGCTCACCGGTCACAACGCCAAGGGCCTCGAATTCCGGTCGGTCGCGATCATCGGCCTCGAAGAAGGACTGTTTCCGCATGCATCATCGCTCGAACGCTCCGATCAGCTCGAAGAGGAACGCCGGTTGTTCTACGTCGCGCTCACGCGGGCACGGGACGAAGTGCTCCTGTGTGCGGCCGCGTACCGGCGGCGTTTCGACGGCGCGCGCGGGGGACAGGTGTCGCGTTTCGTCGACGAGATTCCGAAGTCGCTGCTGGTGCGCGAGGACCGGCGTCGCTTCACGGATTCGCGCACCTCGTCCTGGAACAGCAGCCGCCCGCGCGACACCGGCGATTCGAATCGCGCGCCGCGCGAACGCGCGCCATCGAGCGCCTCCGAGGACTCGCCGTGGGACGACGACGTCGTCACGCCTGGAACTCCGCTGCGACTGTCGGCCGCGGCCCGCGCGAACCGCCGGGTGGGACAGCGCGTGCACCATCAGCAGTTCGGCCACGGCGTCGTCGTCGAGGCCGAGGAGGCCGGTGACGACGTCAAGTACACCGTGCGCTTCGGCACCATGATCAAGAAGGTGCTCGCGCGCTTTCTCACCGGTGAGGGCACCGAATGAAGCTCGACGACGTGCGGAACATCGCGGCACTCGCGCGCCTCGAGGTTCCCGAGGAACGCCTCGAACGGGTCGCGCAGGAACTGTCCGCGGTGCTGGCGTTCGTGGAAACGCTCGGACAACTCGATCTCACCGGCTGCGAACCGATGAGCGTCGCACCGGACGGTGCGCCGTTGCGTGAGGATGTCCGCGACGGTCGCACGCTTGGGACCGAGGCCGCACTCGCGGCCGCACCAGAACGAGACGGACCATTCTTCCTGATCCCGCCGGTCGTCGAGAACGTGAACCCGTGAGTACGACGCAGGAACTGTGGCGGCTGTCCGCCACCGCGCTCGCGCAGCGGGTCGCGGGCGGAGTGGCGATCGACGACGCGGTCGAATCCGGCTGGACCGGTCCCGCGGCGGCGTGGGAAGCCGGCGTGCACGCGGTCGTTCATGCCGACCCTGCCGCGCGCCGGCGCGGTGCGTTCAAGGCTCCTGCCGGCCGGCTGCGCGGAGTGCCCGTGCTGGTCAAGGACAACCTGTGTACCACCGACTATCCGACCACGTGCGCTTCGAAGATTCTCGCGGGCTACCGCTCGCCCTATGACGCGACCGTGATCCGCCGGCTGCGTGAAGCGGGTGCGGTAATCGTGGGCAAAGGCAACATGGACGAGTTCGCGATGGGATCGTCGACCGAACACAGCTGCTACGGTCCGACCTTCAATCCTCACGATCTCACGCGCGTGCCCGGCGGTTCGAGCGGCGGTCCCGCCGCCGCTGTCGCCTATGGCCTGTGCCCGGTCGCACTCGGATCCGACACCGGCGGCTCGGTGCGCCAGCCCGCCGCGTTCTGTGGCGTATACGGATTGAAGCCGACCTATGGCCGGTTCTCGCGCTACGGACTGGTGGCTTTCGGTTCCTCGCTCGATCAGGTCGGCATCTTTGCGCGACACGCGGGGGATGTGGCGCTGATGTACGAAACACTCGCGGGCCACGATCCGTTCGACGCGACCACGCGCCCGAGTTCTGCACCCGCGGTGCACGACTTCGACTCCGGAGTGCGCGGCCTGCGCTTCGGTTGGCCCGCGCGACTGTGGGCGGAAGGCGTCGATCACGAGATCGTCGAAGGCCTGGAGGTTGCGGCGGCGGCGCTGGAGCGCGCGGGCGCCGAACGCGTGCCGATCGAATTCCTGCCGGGCGAGTACTCGGTCGCCGCGTACTACCTGGTCGCCACCGCCGAGGCGAGCTCGAACCTCGCGCGCTTCGACGGCGTGCGCTATGGCGTACGTCATCCGGGCAGCGACGACGTGCTCGCGCTCTACACGCGCTCGCGCCGTGACGGCTTCGGAGCGGAAGTGCAGCGTCGCATTCTGCTCGGCACGTACGCTCTCTCGTCCGGCTACTACGACGCGTACTACCTCACCGCCCAGCGCGCGCGCACCCGCATTCGCCGCGAGTACGACACCGCATTCGAGCAGTGCGATGTGATCCTGATGCCGACCACGCCGACGCTGCCGTTCACGATCGGCGAGAAGACCTCCGACCCGCTCGCGATGTATCTGAGCGACATCTTCACGATCGGCGCCAACCTGGCGGGAATCCCCGCACTGAGCGTCCCGGTCGGGACCGCGGCCAACGGACTGCCGCGCGCGGTCCAGCTGCTGGGACCCGCCGATGCCGAGCCCGCGCTGCTGCGCGCGGCGCGCGCGATCGAAGTGCGCGGCGACATCGCGCGCCTCGGGCGCGTGCACGAGACGGAGGTGGCGTGGCCTACCAAGCGGTGATCGGCCTCGAGTGCCACATGCAACTCAACACCGCCACCAAGATGTTCTGCGGTTGCCCGGTGGAGTTCGGCGCGGAACCCAACGCGAACGTGTGCCCGGTGTGTCTCGGCCTGCCGGGGGCGCTGCCGAGCACGAACCGCGCGGCGATCGACGCGGCGCTGCGCCTCGGAATGGCGCTCGGCTGCGAACTGCGGCGCACCAGTGTGTTCGCGCGCAAGAACTACTTCTATCCCGACATGCCGAAGAACTACCAGATCAGTCAGTATGACCAGCCGCTGTGCGAACACGGCGCAGTTCCCGTCGTCGTCGACGGCGTGCCGCGCACCTTCGCGCTCACGCGCATTCACGCCGAGGAGGATACCGGCAAGTCGTTCCATCCCGAGCGCCACGGCGATCGCCGCGTGTCGCGCGTCGACTTCAACCGGGCCGGGGTGCCGCTGCTGGAGCTCGTGACCGAGCCCGTGTTCCACGCGCCGAACGAATGCGGCGCGTTCCTCACCGAGCTGCGCCGGCTGGTGCGCTGGATCGGAATCTCGGACGCCGACATGGAGAAAGGCCACCTGCGCTGTGATGCGAACGTGAGCCTGCGCCCGGCGGGGGCGAGCACGCTCGGCGTGAAGACCGAACTGAAGAATCTGAATTCGATCAAAGGTGTGGAGAAGGGCATCGCCCGGGAGATCGAACGCCAGCGCGCCCTGCTCGAAGCCGGCGAACGCATCGTCCAGTCGACGTTGCTCTACGATGCCGATCACGACCGGCTCGCGGTGATGCGCACGAAGGAGCATGCGCACGACTACCGCTATTTTCCCGAGCCCGACCTTCCGGTGCTGGTCGTGAGCGAGGAGTGGATCGCAGACGCACGCGCGCGGCTGCCGGAGCTGCCGTGGGATCGCGAGCGGCGCCTGATCGCCCAGTACGCGCTGCCCGCGTACGATGCCGCGGTGCTGATGGAGCAGCGCGAACTCGCCGACTACTTCGAGGCGTGCGCGGGAACCGAGCCCAAACTCGCGAGCAACTGGATCATGACCGAAGTCCTGCGCGCGCTGAACGAACGCAACTGGATGCTCACCGATTGGACGCAGCGCGTTCCGGTATCGCGAATGACCGAGTTCCTCGGGAAGGTCGCCACGCGCGCGCTGCCCGGCCCGATGGCGAAGCAGGTGTTCGCGTGGATGCCGGACGAAGACGGCGACATTGCGACGCTGCTCGAACGCCACGGTGTCGCGGTGCAGGGATCGGCCGACACGCTGCGGCCGCTGATCGATGAGGTGCTCTCCGCACATCCGGACGTCGTGCGCCAGTTTCACGGCGGGAAGATGGCAACGCTCGGTTTTCTCGTGGGGCAGGTGATGAAGAAGAGCGCAGGCCAGGCGGTGCCGCAGGTCGTGCAGGAATTGATGCTAGAGGCGCTCGAACAAATACGCCCGTCTTGAAGCGGCGAGCCCCGGGCCCGGCGCGATCGTGATCGCAGCGGGATTCGTCGCCGCGATCCGTCTCGGTCCTTGACCCTTTCTCCAAGCCCTCGATAGAGTCCGTTCATGACCTCTCGCATCCTGGTGCTCGGATCCGGCGCGCGCGAACACGCGCTGGCCTGGCGCCTGTCTCAGGACCCCGGCGTCACCGTGCAACTGGCTCCCGGCAATCCATTCGCGGCGGCGGCGTTTTCGTGCACTGCCGTCCGGGAGACGGACCCCGCGGACGTCGCCGCGCTGGCGCGGCGTGAGCGCATCGACCTGGTCGTGATCGGCCCCGAGGCGCCGCTCGCGGCTGGCGTTTCGGACGCACTCGTCGCCGCGGGGCTCCCGGTCTACGGACCCACGCGCGCCGCCGCGCGCCTCGAATCGAGCAAGTGGTTCGCGAAGGAGTTGATGCGCGAAGCGGCAGTACCGACCGCGCGCGCCGCAGTGTGCACGACATCCTCCGAAGCCCAACGCGCGCTCGCGACGTTCGGAGCGCCGCATGTCGTGAAAGCCGACGGCCTCGCCGCGGGCAAGGGGGTGCTCGTCACCTCCGACCTCGGCGCCGCGCTTGCGTTCGCGCGCGAGTGTCTGCGCGAGCCGGGCACCGAAGCGCGAGTCGTGATCGAGGAATTCCTCGCGGGCGAGGAGCTGTCGGTGATGGCGGTGTGCGACGGCGAGCGCGCGGTGCTGCTGCCGTTTGCGCGCGATCACAAGCGCGCTTTCGACGGCGACCGTGGGCCCAACACCGGAGGCATGGGGGCGTTCGCGCCGGTCGCGGGGCTGACACCGGAACTCGAGGACGTGATCCGCACCCGGATCGTCATGCCGGTGCTGCAGACGATGGTTTCTCGCGGCACGCCCTATCGCGGAACACTCTATTGCGGACTGATGCTCGGGCCCGATGGCGCGTGGGTGATCGAGTTCAACAGCCGCTTCGGGGATCCTGAAGCCGAAGTTATCCTGCCGCTGGTCACCGGCAATCTTGCGGCACTGCTCACGAGCGCGGCGCGCGGGGCGCTCGATCCCACACCCATCGGTCGCCGCGACGGTGCCGCCGTCGCGGTCGCAATCGCCGACGGTGACTACCCGGGCCCCAGCTCCGGCGGCGCCGTGATCGAGGGGCTCGAGCGGGCCGGAGCACGGGAAGGCGTCACGGTGTTCGGCGCGGCACTCGAAGCCGCGGGCAACGGTTGGCGGGTTCGGGGAGGACGCGGAGCCTGCCTGATGGCGTATGATCGCACGCTTGGCGAAGCGCGCACGCGCGCCTATGCCGCAATCGAAACTCTGGGCGGGGCCGGATGGCGCTGCCGCGGCGATATCGCCGGCACCGGTAGCGGTCCTTCGTCAAACTGCACCCGCGACGCGCGGGTCCACGAAGTCGCCCGGTCCTCAGGACTCTAAGGAGAGCAACGCATGGCGAAGCGCGCAGCGAAGCCGCAGGTCGGGATCGTAATGGGCAGTGAGTCTGACCGGCCGGTGATGGAGGAAGCGGCGAAGGTGCTCGACGGGTTTGGAATCGCGAGCGAGATCGCGGTGCGCTCGGCGCATCGCACGCCGGACGCGGCGGCGCGCTGGGCGCGCACCGCGGAGCGCCGCGGGCTGCGCGTGATCATCGCCGGTGCGGGGGGAGCAGCCCACCTCGCGGGCGCGATGGCCGCGCACAGCGGACTGCCGGTGCTCGGCGTGCCGCTCGCGTCTTCGCCGCTCATGGGATTCGACGCATTGCTGTCGACGGTTCAGATGCCGCCCGGTGTTCCGGTCGGCACGCTCGGAGTGGGCGTGTGGGGTGCGCGCAATGCCGCGCATCTCGCGGTCCGCATCCTCGCACTCGCAGACGCGCCGCTGGCGCGCCGCCTCGAGCGGCACCGAGCGCAACAGGCAGGGAGGAAATGACGTGGAATTGCTGAAGTGGGATGCCGATCATCCTGATCAACGGGTGCTGAGCGCGACCGCCGAGACGGTGCTGCGCGGCGGCATCGTCGCGTTTCCGACCGACACTTTGTACGGGCTCGGTTGCTCGCTGTTCGACGTGGAGGCGGTGATGATGGTCGCGCGCCTCAAGCGGCGCGATCCGTCGCTCGCCGTGATCTCGCTGATTCCCGAGCCGCGTCAGGCGTACGGACTCGCGAGCGAAGTGAGTCCGGTCGCCGAGCGGCTGATCCAGCGCTACTGGCCGGGTCCGCTGTCGCTGATCTTCCACGCGGCGATGATCGTGCCCGCGCGCGTGCGCGGAGCCGGGGGGACGGTGGCATTGCGGTGTCCGAAGGACGACCTGTGTCAGCGGTTGCTGGGTGTGATCGGAGGGCCGGTGGTTTCGAGCAGCGCCAACCTGTCGGGACAGAAGCCGGCCGAGACTGCAGAAGAAGTCATCCGGATCTTCGGCAACCAGATCGATCTGGTGCTGGACGGCGGTCCGCGCACCGGCGGTCTGGCTTCGACCTTGGTGGATGTGAGCGACCGGAAACCGCGTCTGCTGCGCCGGGGAGCGGTGGATGTCGTGGCCGATCTGGGCGAATACGAGGATCTGACCGTCGAGCGCACCGGTTGACGGGCCAAGACGGCGCTCCCTATCCTGATTCGATGGAGTCGGCGATGCAGGTCCTGTTCGTTTGCAGTGGCAACACGTGCCGCAGTCCGCTGGCCGAGGCCGCGCTGTGCGCCGCGCTGGGAGCCGATGCGGCGCGCGTCCAGGTGTCTTCCGCGGGCATCGCAGCCGCCGACGGGATGCCCGCGAGTGTTCATTCGGTGGCGGTCGCGGCACGCGACGGCGTCGATCTCAGCTCGCACCGTTCGCGCGGTGCCACGGCCGAGCGCGTACGCGCCGCGGATCTGGTGCTGGTGATGGAGCGCGTGCATCTCGATGCGGTGCGCCGCCTCGGCGCCGATCCCGCGCGGAGTCATCTGCTGAGCGCGTGGCCGCCGCCCGGTGAACCCGGGCTCGCGATCGAGGATCCGTTCGGCGGTTCCATCGAAGCCTATGAAGAGTGCTGGAGACGCATCCAGCGGCACGTCACGCGGGTGGCACCGCACATCATCGAGACGCTACGCAGCCGTTCCCGTTGAAACTACTCCTCTACCCACGAGGTGCGTGATGGCGATTCAGAAGGCGGACACGATCTGGATGAACGGCAAGTGGGTCGCGTGGGACGACGCGAAGATCCATATCCTGTCGCACGTCGTGCACTACGGCTCGAGCGTGTTCGAAGGTATCCGCTGCTACGACACGGCACAGGGTCCCGCGATCTTCCGGCTCGAGGAACACATCGACCGCCTGATGCTGTCGGCGAAGATCTATCGCATGATCGAGACCACGATCACGCGTGACCAGATTCGCGATGCGTGCCTCGAAGTCGTCGCGACGAACGGCCTGCGCGAGTGCTACATCCGTCCGCTGATCTATCGCGGCTACGAAAACCTCGGCGTCAATCCGTTCGGCAATCCGATCGACATCGCGGTCGCGGCGTTCCCGTGGGGCAAGTACCTCGGTGAGGAGGCCCTGACGAAGGGTGTCGCGGTCAAAGTCAGCACGTGGCAGCGCATGGCGCCCAACACGCTGCCGGCGATGGCGAAGGCGTCGGCAAACTACATGAACTCGCAGCTCATGAAAATGGAGGCGAAGCTCGACGGCTATGAAGAGGCGATCGCGCTCGACACCCAGGGACACGTGAGCGAAGGCAGCGGCCAGAACGTGTTCGCGGTGTTCAAGGGAGAACTGCTGACGCCGCCGCTTCACAGCAGCATCCTCGCGGGCATCACGCGCGCGACCATCATGACGCTCGCTCGGGAGCTTGGGATTTCGGTGCGCGAAGAGGTCATGCCGCGCGAGATGCTGTACGCGGCCGACGAGTTGTTCTATGCGGGCACTGCAGTGGAAGTGTCGCCGATCTCATCGGTCGACAAGATTCCCGTCGGGGCCGGGGTGCGCGGCCCGATCACCAAGATTCTGCAGGACGCCTACTTCGGCATCGTGCGCGGAACCACGCCCGACACGCATAAATGGCTCTCGCGCGTTCCGCAGGCGGCCGCTTCCGGGCCGGCCGCGCGCCGCGCCTGATGCCGCGCATGCGGGTGGCGATCGGCACCGATCACGCGGGTTTTCGGCTCAAACAGCGCCTGATGCGCGAGCTGGAATCGCTCGGGCACGAGGTCATCGACTGCGGTACCGGCGCGGAGTTGCCGCCGGTCGACTATCCCGACTTCTGTTTTCCGGCCGCCGAGCTGGTGAGCCGCGGCGAAGCCGAGCGCGGCATCGTGCTCGGCGGGAGCGGCATCGGCGAGAGCATCGTCGCCAACAAGGTGCCCGGAATCCGCGCCTCGGTCGTGACCAGCGACGAGACTGCGCGCCTCACGCGGCTGCACAACGACTCCAATGTGCTGGCCCTCGGCGGGCGCACCAACCCCGATCACGAAGCATGCGCGCGGTGGCTGCGCATCTGGCTCGAGACACCCTTCGAAGGCGGGCGGCACGAGTCGCGTCTGCGCAAGATCCACGACTACGAAGTCGCGCACGGCGCGCGACCATGACGGGAACTCGGTCCATGTCGGAACTCGCCACGCAGGATCCCATGCTGCACGCGGCCATTGTCGCCGAGCAGCGCCGCCAGCTCACGACGCTCGAACTGATCGCCTCGGAAAACTTCGTGAGCCCCGCGGTGCTCGAGGCGACCGGATCGGTGCTCACGAACAAGTACGCCGAGGGACTGCCGCGCAAGCGCTACTACGGCGGCTGCGAGTTCGTCGATGTCGCCGAGGACCTCGCGATCGACCGGCTGAAGGAGTTGTTCCACTGCGACCACGCGAACGTGCAGCCGCACTCGGGCGCCTCCGCGAACCTCGCGGCGTATCTCGCGGTTTCGGATCCGGGGCAGACGCTGCTCGGCATGAGCCTCGCGCACGGCGGCCACCTCACACACGGGCATTCGGTGTCGATCAGCGGCAAGCTGTGGAAGGCGGTGCAGTACGGCGTGCGCCTCGAGGACGGGCTCATCGATTACGACGAGGTCGAGCGGCTCGCGAAGGAGCACCGGCCGCGCATCATCGTCGCCGGCGCGAGTGCCTATCCCCGCATCATCGATTTCGAACGCTTCGGGCGCATCGCGCGCGAAGTCGAGGCGGTGCTGGTGGTGGACATGGCGCACATCGCGGGGCTGGTCGCGGCGGGGCTCCATCCAAGCCCGGTGCCGCACGCCGACCTCGTGACCACGACCACGCACAAGACGCTGCGCGGACCGCGCGGCGGCGTGGTGATGGCGCGCGCCGCGTGGGCCGAGAAGCTCGACAAGGCGGTGTTCCCCGGAATCCAGGGCGGTCCGCTGATGCACGTGATCGCGGCCAAGGCGGTGTGCTTCGGCGAGGCGCTGACCGACGGCTTCCGTGCCTACCAGCAGCGTGTCATCGACAACGCGCGGGTGCTCGCCGCCACGCTCAACGGGCACGGCTTCGAGCTGGTCTCGGGCGGCACCGACAACCATCTGATGCTGGTCGATCTGCGCAAGCAGAACCTGACCGGCAAGACCGCCGAGGAGGCGCTTCATCGCGCGCACATCACCGTGAACAAGAACGCGGTTCCGGGCGATCCCCAGAAGCCGTGGGTGACGAGCGGCATCCGCATCGGAACGCCCGCGCTCACGACGCGCGGTTTCGGCGCCGACGAGATGCGCCAGATCGGGGACTGGATCGCGCGCGTGCTGCAGCATCCGGCCGATCTCGAAGTCGCGAAGACTGTCGACCGGGAAGTGCTCGAGCTGACGTCGGGCTATCCACTATTCGCGTGGGAGCCGGTGGCGGGCCGCTGAGAAACCCGATTGCTGCGTTGCTCGGTTCGTTCCTCGCTGCGAAGTGTCCTGCGGACACGTCTCGCTCGTCTCTTCCCTCGCGCCTTGCACTCGGGCTTCTCAGCGACCCGCCATTCGTGCACGCTGAGCGACGATTCCGCGCAGGCTGCATGGGTCCCCGCGGCGTCTTCCATGGTTGGGTGAAAGCTCCCTAAATGTGCTCGGCGCCGCAACGACTTGCGCGGTCGCCCCATTCCTCGCGTGGCACCGAAGCTGCAGGCCTTTCAGCGGCCACCCACTTCGGTCCGAGGAATCGCACCCACCATGCCTGACCGTTCGTACTTTGCGATCCGCGCGCTCGCCCTGGCGACCCGCGGGGCCGTACTGCATCGGTGGGGGCTGGAGGCGCTTCACGAGGGACGCTTCGAAACCGCGGCGGTGATGTTCGAGGCGGCGGCGCGTCGTTATCGCCGCGAGCTGGCGGTCGAGCCGATCGCGCGCGTGCGCGTGCACCAACTGATGGCGCAGGTGCTGTCGGGAGCCGAACCCGCACTGGCGGCCGAGCGTTCGATCGAGGTCGAGCGGCGGCTGTGCCAGCTCGACCGCATCGAATCGCTCGCCGCTCCGCACGAATTGGTGGACGCGCAGTCGCTGCTCGGGAACTGGCTCGACGCCGGCACTGAGCTCGAGGGAAACCAGGCCGAGAACATGCCGCTTTCGCGCGCCGCCTGATTTCGCGCGCACCTCACGCACCACCGTCGCCGCCGGCCACGCCGCGCGGCGATCGCTGTTTTTCCCACGCGCGTCGAGTTTGACCATTCCCTGTGCGCCCGGGATTGGTGGGGTCCCATCGCTTGGCTATACTGCCGCGTCGATCGCTGTCGTGTTGATGCTCGATGGCCTCTTACCCCTGCAGGAGATCTGGAATGACCGTCGAAACCCGGGAGGGCGCCGCCCGCATCGAGCGCGCGGGAGAGATCCTCGGCCGTGTGCGCACCGAAGTCGGCCGCGCGGTGGTGGGCCAGCAGCACATGGTGGACCGATTGCTCGTGGGGCTCTTGACCGGCGGCCACGTGCTGCTCGAAGGCGTGCCGGGCCTCGCGAAGACGCTCGCGGTCAAGAGCCTGTCGGACTCGCTCGCGCTCAAGTTCCGCCGCATCCAGTTCACGCCCGATCTGCTGCCGGCGGATCTCACCGGCACCATGATCTACAACCCGCGCGAAGGAACGTTCTCCGCGAAGAAGGGCCCGCTGTTCGCGAACCTGGTCCTGGCCGACGAAATCAACCGCGCTCCCGCCAAGGTCCAGTCGGCCTTGCTCGAAGCGATGCAGGAGAAGCAGGTCACGCTCGGCGACGAGACGCACTCGCTCGAGGAGCCGTTCCTCGTGCTCGCGACCCAGAATCCGGTCGAGCAGGAAGGCACATATCCGCTGCCCGAAGCGCAGAGCGATCGCTTCATGCTGAAGGTGAAGGTCGGCTACCCCGAGCGCCATGACGAGAAGGAGATCCTGCGCCGCGCCGGGCTCGCGGAACTGCCGGCGCTCGAGCCGCGCGCTTCACGCGACGAAGTGCTCGAAGCGCGCGCCGCACTCGCCGGAGTGTACGTCGACGAAAAGATCCAGGAGTACGTGTTGGACATCGTGACGGCGACACGCAAGCCGTCGGAGTTCGGACTTCAGATCGAGGCACTGCTCAGCTTCGGAGCGAGCCCCCGCGCCACGCTGTTCCTCGCGAAAGGCGCGCAGGCGCTGGCACTGCTCGCCGGGCGCGCGTACGTGCTGCCCGAGGACGTGAAGAACATCGCGCCCGACGTGCTGCGCCACCGCATCCACGTTTCGTACGAGGCCGAAGCGGAGGGCGTCGACGGGGAAGAGATCGCGCGGCGCATCCTGGAGCAGGTGCGCGTTCCCTGATGCAGACCACGGAACTGCTGCGCAAGGTGCGCCGGCTCGAGATCCGCAGCCGCCACCTGGTGGAGGATCTGTTCGCCGGCCGGTCGGTGAGCGTCTTCAAGGGACGGGGCGTCGAGTTCGAAGAGGTGCGCGCCTACCTCCCCGGGGACGAAGTGCGCGACATCGACTGGAACGTCACCGCGCGCCTCGGCGAACCTTACGTGAAGCGCTTCGTCGAGGAACGCGAACTGAGCGTGCTGCTGGTGGTCGATGTGTCACGCTCGATGTGGTTCGGCACCGCCGGCGCCGAGAAGCGCGATCTGGCGGCCGAGCTGGTTGCGGTGCTCGGATTCGCCGCCGTCAGCAACAACGACCGCGTCGGGCTGGTGCTGTCCGGCGAGAAGGTCGAACATTTCGTGCCCCCGGCGCGCGGCCGCACGCATCTGCTGCGCCTGCTCCGCGACGTGATCGGGTTCACGCCCGAGACCACGCGCGGGCGTCCCGATGAGGCGGCGCAGTTCATCCTGCGCACCGCGCACCGCAGAAGCCTCGTGTTCTGGATCTCGGACTTCGAAGACGACATCGACGGCCGCAGCCTGCGCGTGCTCGGACGCCGCCACGAACTGACGGCGATCGTCCTGCGCGATCCGCGCGACGAAGTGCTGCCGGCGGTCGGCTGGGTCGAGATCGAGGATCTCGAGACTGGCGAGCGGACGCTGGTCGACACCTCGAGCCGCAAGGTGCGCGAGCGTTACCAGCAGGCTGCGCGCGACGTGCGCGCCCGCGCCGAGCGCGCGCTCAACCTCGCGCGTTGTCCGGTGATCGAAGTGCGCACCGACCGTTCGTACCTGCCGCTTTTGATCCGCTACTTCAGCGCGCGCGGACGGAGGCGCGTCAAGTGAGGATGACGTTGCCCGGGCGTCACGCGGTGCCTCGCCTGATGGCGACGCTTGCCGCGCTGTGCCTCGCCACGGCGGTCGCCCATGCTCAGGGAGACCCGCGGCCGCTGCGCGTGCGCGCGGGCGTGAGCCCCGGCACCGTCACGATCGGCGAGGCCGCGGTCTATCGGGGACGGGTCGTGTTCCGCAGCGGCCCGACGCTGCGCTGGCTGCCGCCCGAGCCGATTGCGGACCTCACGTGGGGAACGCCGCAGCCGAAGCTGTCACGCGGCACCGGGTCACCGGCGTGGGACACGCTCACGATCGAAGTGCCGGTGCAGGCGTTCACGCTCGGCGCGCACTCGATTCCGGGTCTGCGCTACGAGGATCCCGCGCAGCCCGGCGAGCGCCGGCTGCCGGTCGTCATTCTCCTCGCCAGGACGGTGCTCGCCGCCTCCGACAGCAACGCCGAATTGCGGCCGGCACGCGGACCGCTTGCAGCTCCGTGGTGGGAACGGGTGCCGTGGACTTGGGTGATTCTGAGCGCACTCGGACTGGTCGCGGTGATCGCGATCATCCGCTGGCTGCGCGCGCGCCGGCGCCGCCCGGTTGCGGTCCCGGTCACCGCGGCACTCGATCCGGCGGCGCGCGCGCTGGCGGAACTCGAAGCACTGCGCGCATTGCGCCTGCCCGAGCAGGGTCTCTACTCGGCGCATGCGTTCCAGCTCACGCAGATTCTGCGCCGCTATCTGGAAGCCGCCACGCACGTGCCGCGCCCCGGCCACACCACGCCCGAACTGGTCGCCGCACTCGGACGCACGCGGCTCGGCGTCGACGAAGTTCAGCAGCTCGACATGCTGCTGCGCGTGTGGGACCGGCTCAAGTTCGCGCGGGCGGCATCGTCGGTTCAGGAGTCGGCACGCTTCGAGGACACTGTCGAGGCATTGTTCCGTCACACGCCGCAGGGGAGGGCCGCATGACCCGCTGGGAACAGCCGTGGCTCCTGCTGCTGCTCTTGATCGTGCCCGCGCTCGTGCTGTGGGCGCGCACTTCGGGGCGCCGGCGCGCGGCGGTGCTGTGGGTGCGAACGAAAATCCCGGGTGTGCGCGGCGGAATCACCGGGCTCGGGGTGCGCGGACTCGATCTGCTGCCGTGGCTCGCGATGATCCTCGCCCTCGCCGCGGTCGCGCGCCCGCAGGAAGGCGTGCGCAAGAGCGAGGTCGAAACCCAGGGTGTCGACATCATGCTCGCGATCGACATCTCGCCGAGCATGGCGGCCGAGGATTTCCAGCCCGACAACCGGCTCGAGGTCGCCAAGCGCACGGCGCTCGACTTCGTCCGCCAGCGCACGCACGATCGCATCGGCCTGGTCGGCTTCGCCGGGACCGCATTCAGCCAGTGCCCGCTCACGCTCGACCATGATGCGCTCGAGGAGCTGCTTTCGAATCTCGACTTCGGACTCGCCGAAGATGGCACCGCGGTCGGCATGGGCCTCGCGACCGCGGTCGCGGGACTGCGCGAGAGCAAGACGCCGACGCGGATCGTGATCCTGCTCACCGATGGCCAGAGCAACCGCGGCGCGGTCGATCCACTGACCGCCGCCGATGTCGCGAAGGCGCTCGGCGTCAAGGTCTACACCGTGCTCGCGGGCCGCGGCGGCGTGGTGCCGGTTCCGGTCGGCGATCCGCTGCTGGGCCGGCGCACCGAGATGGTGCGCATGGACGTCGACGAAACTTCGCTGCGCGAGATCGCCAAGCGCACCAACGGCCGTTTCTTCCGCGCGGTCGATCCCGCGGCACTCGCGGCGATCTACGGCGAGATAGACCGGCTCGAGAGGGCACCCATCAAATCGATCGAGTATCGCGAGTACTACGACATCGGTCCCTATCTGCTGATCGCGGCGGCCGCACTGCTCGGTTTCTACGGACTGGCCACGACGACCTGGGCGTTTCGGCTGCCATGACGAACCGTGTTGGTTTCGGGAGGAGAGCATGACTTTCGGCGATCCGCGGTGGTTGTGGGCGCTGGCGGCGCTGCCGCTGTTCGCGCTGCTCGAGTGGCTCGCCGCGCGCCGCCGGCGCGCGGCACTCGGCCGCCTGGTCGGCACGCGGCTCGACGGTGCGCTGCTGGCGCAGGTGCGCCCGCGCCAGCGCGCGATGGGAGCGCTGTTGCGGATCGGGGCGGCCGCACTGCTGATCGTGGGCGCGGCGCGGCCCGAGTGGGGACGCGAAGTCGTGCGGCGCGGATCGACGGGGTCGGATGTCGTGCTGGTGGTCGATGTGTCGGCGAGCATGGATGCGCGCGACGTGCCGCCGAGCCGGCTCGACGAGGCGCGGCGCGAAGCGCTCGCCGTGATCGACCGGCTGGGCGGCAGCCGCTTCGGCGTGGTCGCGTTCGCGGGCGAGGCGATCCGCCTGTGCCCGCCGACGCTCGACCGTGCCGCCGCGCGCCTCACTGTGGAAGGATTGTCGAGCCTCGCGGTCGCGGAACCGGGCACCGATCTCGGCAAGGGATTGCGCACCGCATTGCGGTTGCTGCCCAACGGCAGGCGCGACGAGCAGGTGATCGTGCTGTGGACCGATGGCGAAGACCTGGAGCAGGGCGCCGCCGCCGCGGTCGAAGATGCCGTGCGCAGCGGCGTGCGCGTGTTCGCGATCGGCGTCGGCACTCCGGCCGGTGACGTGGTGCCCGTGGTGGACGATCACGGACGCGTCTCCGACATCAAGCGCGACGAAAACGGTGCGGCGGTGCGCAGCCGGCTCGACGATGCGTTGCTGCGGCAGCTCGCGCGGCGCACCCGCGGCGGATACTTCTCCGCCTCGCGTCCCGGCGGCGAACTGCCGCGCCTGCTCGCCTCACTCGGCGCGGTGGCGGCGTCCGGGCGCGGCAACCGTCTGATCGAGCGTCCGGTCGCGCGCTTCATGTGGTTCGGACTCGCCGCCGCCGTGCTGCTCGTGATCGAGGCACTCGGCCGCCGCCGCCGCATCTCGCGTGAATCCTCTCCTCCGTCCGCGGCGGGAACGCGCGCGGTCGCGGCGCTGATCGCCCTGTCATTCGTGCTGCCGGCCGCACGCGTCGAGGCACAGAGCGCATGGGCGAAAGGTGATCGCGCGTTCAAAGCCGGAAAGTACGCGGCCGCCGAGTCGCTCTACACGCTGCGCCTCAAGGATCCGAAGGCCGCCGCCGCGGTGAAGGTGAACCGCGCCACCGCCCGCGCGCTCGCGGGCCATGGACCCGAAGGCATTCAAGAGCTCGACGACCTCGCGGCGCGCGATGATCGCAATGGACGCGTTGCTGGTTACAACCAGGGCACGCTGCTCGGCGAAGCGAATCAGTACGATCCGGCGTTGAAGGCGTTGCGCCGCGCGCTCGAGCGCGATCCCAAGGATGCCGACGCGCGGTTCAACTACGAAGTCGTGCTGCAGCGCCGCCAGGAAGAACAGCAGAAGAATCCCGAGCAGCAGCCGAAGCAGCCCGAGCCCAAGCCGAATCCCTCGCCGCAGCCGTCGCAGCCACAGCCTCAGAATCCGCAGCCCAATCCCAATGCCGCGCCGCAGCCGCAGGAAGGGGAGCAGCCGCAACCGCGACCCCAGCAGGGCATGGAACGCGCGCAGGCCGATCAGATTCTGAATGCGCTCGAGGAACTCCAGCGTATGGAACAGCAGAACAAGCGCAAGGTGCGCGTGATGAAGGAACGGCGCGGCCGTGACTGGTAGCCGGCGCCCGGCGCCCGAGCGATGTCGAAGCGCGTGCGCCGGAACGCGCGCGGCGCTCGCAGGGACTACGCTGCTCGCGCTGATGCTCTCGGCGGGCAATGCGTTCGCCGCCGTCGAGATCGTCGCGGAACTCGCTCAGCGCGCGGTGGCGCTCGGAAGCACCACGTCGCTGCTGGTGACGGTGCGCGGCGCCTCGGGATCCGTGTCGTCGCCGGAGTTCGAGATTCCGGCCGACCTCGACATTGCCGCAAGCGGACGCTCGCAGAGTTTCTCGTGGATCAACGGACGCAGTTCTTCCGAAGTCACATTTCGCTACGAGATCGCGCCGCGACGGGCGGGCAACTTCTCTGTGGGTCCGATTCGCGTGAAAGTCGGCAACGACGTGTTCACGCATCCGCCGCTGACACTGCGCGCCGATGCCGGTGGGGCGGGCGGGCCCGGCGGCAGTGGTGGCGCGCCGCGTCTCGCCGACGACGCGAACGCCGGCCCCGCACCCGCGAGTCTGATCGTCGATGTCACGCCGCGCGAGCCCTACGTGGGCGAGCCGGTGTTGATGCGTGTGCGGCTGGTCCAGCGCCAGCCCCTCGCGGAGGACCCGCGCTACTCGCCGCCACCGACCCCGGGTTTCTGGGGCGAGAGTCCGAGCGAGCCCGAGTCGTACTACGGATCGCAGAGCGGTTCGCGGGTGCTGGTGACCGAGACGCGCACCCGGCTCTATCCGCTGGTGTCGGGGGTTCAGACCGTTGGTTCCGCCGAGGCGATCCTGGTGGTGGAGACTGGGGGACAGGCCTTCGACCCATTCGGATGGTTCCGTGGCGGCGCGCGGCGGCAGATGGAGATCCGCAGCAATCCGGTGCGCGTGCGCGTGCGTCCGCTGCCCGAAGGTGCGCCCGCGGGTTTCGGAGGAGCCGTGGGAACCTATAGCCTGCAATGGAGCGTGGACCGAAGGCGAACCTCGCAGGATCAGCCGCTGACGGTGCGACTCGATGTGCGCGGCTCGGGCAACCTGCCGCTGCTGCGCACGCCGGAATTTCGTCCCGAGGGATTCGAAGTGTTCGCAGGCACGGTCGAAGACAGCTTCGCTGCGAGCGGCACCGTCAACACCGGTCGCCGCGCGTTTCGCTGGACGGTGCTGCCGCGTTCGCTGGGCCAGCTCGCGCTCGATCCGCCGGCCTTCAGCTGGTTCGATCCGGCGGCACATGCCTACCGCACCTCGGCGCTCGCCCCGCTCACGCTCGAAGTCGGGCCCGCGGCGTCGTCGCCCGCCGGCCACACGTCGCAGTTTCCGCAGGCGTTCAACCGCGCGCCGCTCGATCCGTTCGCGCGCCCGGCGCAGCCGTGGTGGATTGCTTGCGCGGGCGCGCTGCTCGGTCTTGCGGTTGTGCTTGCGCGCATCGCGCGCCGTCCATCGGGCGCGGGCGCTGAAGCCGCCGAGCGCGATCGACTGATCGATGCCGTGCGTCGTGCCGCCGGGGACGCACTGTGGACCGAAGCGGAACGCGCCCGCGTCTGGCTCGAAGCACGCCGGGTCGATGTGTCGGCGTGGCGCTCGGAGATCACCGCCGTCCGCTACGGAGGCGCCCACGCCAATCCCGAAGCGGTGCGCGCGGGCGTGATCGATTCGCTGCGCGGCGCGGTTGCCGGAGCGCGGCCGGGCTGGATGTTGCCCGCCGCTGCCATCGCCGCCGTGGCACTGGCGGCAGCGTGTGCGTGGTGGGGCGCGCCGCATGCGGGTCCGGACGCAGGTCGCACGCGGGCCGCCGCCGCCGAGAGCGCCGCGCGCACCGGCGACATCGCCGCGGCGGAGCGCGGATGGCGCGCGTTGTGGAAGGACGGCGCGCGCGCGCCCGGCCTCGCAGCGCGGCTCGCGTGGAGCCGGCTGGAATTCGACGACGTCGCACCCGCCGCACTGTGGGTGCTGCGGGGCGAGCGCGAAGACGGACGCGACCGCGCGCTCGGCTGGACGAAGGCCCGCGTGCGCGAAGCGGGCGGCCTGAGCGGCAGCCCGCTGCGCTCGATTCCGATGACGCGGCTCGAGTGGGGAGTGCTCGGCGCCATGTTCGGACTCGCCGCGGGCATCGTGTGGCCGCGGAGGCTGGCGAGTCTCGTGTGCGCCGTCTTGCTCGCGGCGTGCGCGTGCGTGGTGCCGGTCCAGTCGCTCGCCATCGCCCGTAGCGGCGAGGCGGTGGTGATGCGCGAGACGCGGCTCGGCGGCAGCGACATCGACCTCGAGCCGGGGCGCGTGGTCCGCCTGCGGGGCAAGGATGGCGGCCGCCAGATCGTGTGGGTCGGCCGCGGCGTGTCCGGCTGGCTGCCGGCAGACGTGGTGCGCGGGGTGGAGTCACTCGAATGACGATCCGCGTGCTGCTGCTGGTGCTCGCATTCCTGGGCCCGCTCGAGCAGTTGGACCTTGCCGCCCAGCGCGCGGTGCAGGATGCGCGGCGTCCCGAGTTGCAGAAGCCCGCCCGCTTTCTTTCCGACATCGGAAAGGGGGGCGTGGTGGCCGGCATGCTGCTCGCGATGTGCCTGATCGAAGGCACGCCCGGGGTCGCGACCGCCCGGCTCGCGGTCGTGACGCTGATCCCGGTCAACCTCGCGGTCGAAGGTCTCAAGCGTCTGACCTACCGCGCGCGCCCCGACGGCGAGCACAAACGCTCGAATGCGTCGTTCCCTTCGAGTCACGCCGCCAATGCCTTCGCGATCGCGGCGGTGCTCGCGCGCCACTGGCGGCGGGCGGCCCCCGCGCTGTGGGCATTGGCCACCCTGATCGCGGCTTCCCGAATTTACCTCAACCGGCACTTCACCTCCGATGCCGTGGTCGGGGCGCTGATCGGAATCGCCGGCGCGTGGTGGGTGCACCGGGAGTGGGAGCGGCGCCGGATCCGGGCCGCGGAGCGCGCCGCACTGCCGCCGGGATAGCTTCCGCCGATCGAGGGCTCGGACGTCTCGGGTATGGAAGTCACCCGGAGGTTGGAGTAGTGTCCGGTTTCGGAGGGAGCCCCGATGCCCACGATGCTCGACCCTTCGGTTCTCGACACCTCGCTCTTCGTTCCCGACCTGAGAACTCGCAGGAAGGAATCCGTTTTCCAGGAGTTGGTCGCCCGCGCCCGGGAAGCGGGGGCGGTCCGCGAAGCCGAGTTGCTGGTCGAGACCCTGTGCCTGCGCGAACGGCTCGGTTCGACCGCGATCGGCAAGGCGGTCTCTGTACCCCACGCGCGCTCGATCGCCGTCATCGAACCCCGCATGCTGGTCGCGCGTTCGCGCCGCGGCATCGACTGGAAGGCGGAGGACGCGCTTCCGGTTCAGCTTGTGTTCCTGGTCATCACCCCGGGCGAGTTCACGATCGAGGCGCACCTCGACTGGGTCGCGCGTGCCGTGACGTGTGCGCGGCTCCAGAAGAATCGCGCAAGGCTCCTGGACGCCGCGACCGCCGAAGCCGGAGCACTCGTGTTGCGGGAGGTGACGGCATGAACGAAGCGGTGGATCTGCTGCGGCTGCACGACCTCGATCTGATCGAGGCGGAACTCACCGACGCGCGCGCCCGCGCGCGGATGAAGCGCCTCGGACTTTCGATGGAGCGCCTGGCGCCGCTCACGCGCGCGCGCGCGGCGTGTCTCGAAACCGCCGAGCGCCGCTGGCTCTACCATTACGAGCGCTCGAACCAGCGCTACGGCCGCGGGTTGGTCGCGGTCCGCGATCGCGTGTGCCAGGGCTGCCACATCACGCTGCCGACGTCGCGAATGCCGAACGCGGCCGGTGCGCTCACGTTGTGCGAGTTCTGCTGCCGCGTTCTGTACTGGGCGTGACGCGAGGTTCCTTCACCTTCTGCTAAGCTGTCCGGGCCGGATGCGGCGAACCCGCCCGTCCGCACACCCCGACCGGTGGAGGAAACGTCGTTGATGAGATCTCGTGATGTCGCGCGCGTGGCCGTGTGCGCCCTGTGGCTCGCCGGTACCGGCTGCACGGCGCTCAAGGAAATTCCCCGCAGCGAGTACGCCGCACAGCCCGAACGCAAGAATGTGCGGGTGCACACGCGCGATGGACTGGTCTACGAATTCGATCACGTCCGCGTCGAAGCGGACACGCTGGTTGGATTCCGCCGGCGCGACGTCGAAGGAGCGTTCGAGGAGTTCGCCTCGCACCGCGTGCCGCTCGAGGACATCGATCAGTTCTCGAGCCGCGGGGTCGACTGGTATCGCACCGGCCTGATCGGCGGCAGTGCGCTCGCGGCGGTCGTGGTCGCGGGTTTGAACGCCGCGGGACGCAACAACAATGATGAGCCTTCGAGCGGCGGAGGCAAGCCCGGCGTTCCGTGATGCGGAACGCGGAGTTCAGCGGGTGAGGGTGACCGTGGAGGCGTACGCGCCCGCGGCGCCGATCGCATCGGCGACCAGATCGAGCACATCGAAGCGGCCGGAGCGCGCGTCCCAGAACTCCTTCGCGAGACCGAACGCCATCGCTCCTCCGGCGGCGGCGATCGGTTCCTCGGCCGTGAGCCCGATCATGAGTCCGGCGCTGAGCGAAAACGTGGCATGCTGGAGCCGGTCGGAGCGCGTGAGGCCCATCTGCCATATCCGCGCTTCGTGGTCCGGGAACGCGGGCGCCGCGGGTGCTGCAGGTGCTGCGGGTGCTGCCTCGGGTTCGGCGGCGTGGGCGGAACTCCCCAGAGCCAGGCTCGATAGCAGCACGAGCATCAGTACGCGTTTCGTGATCGGCATCGCAGGCTCCTTTCGGGGATCGACGGTTTGAAGGAAGTCATCGGCTGGTGGAAGGCGCTACGTGAGCGGGTTGTCGGCGGCGGGAACGGCCCCGACCCCGAGGCGATCGGGCGCGCGGCCCGCCAGGCGCTCGAGCGGCATCTGTGGCCCGATGGCACGCGGGCGATGATCGGGCGGCTTCAGGAGGGCGGCGGGCAGGCGTATCTGGTCGGGGGCACGGTGCGCGACGTGCTTCTCGGGCGCCGCGGTGATCCGATCCTCGACATCGCCACCGATCTCGAGCCGCCGGAAATCATGCGGCGCTTCGCGCGCGTGGAACCGATCGGGCTGCGCCACGGCACCGTGCTCGTCATCGAAAGTGATCTGCGCGCCGAGTGCACGACCTTCCGCACCGAAGGCGCCTATGCCGACGCGCGGCGTCCGGATCACGTCACCTTCACGCGCGATCCGCTCGCGGATCTCGCGCGGCGCGACCTCACGGTGAACGCGATCGCGTGGGATCCGGCGGGTGCGGTGATGCTCGATCCGTATGCGGGAACGCTCGACCTCGCGCGCGGCGTGCTGCGCGCGGTCGGTGATCCGGTCGAGCGATTCCGCGAGGACGCGCTGCGTCCGCTGCGCGTGGCGCGGCTGGCGGCGGTGCTCGAGATGGAAGTCGAACCCGCGACGCGCGCGGCACTCGCCGCGGTCGCCGATCGTGCAAAGCTGATCGCATGGGAGCGCGTCGGCCAGGAGTTCCGCCGCCTGCTCGCCGCACCACGCCCCTCGGCGGGAATCGAACTGTTGCGCGAGTCCGGCCTGCTCGCGCTGTGGCTGCCCGAACTCGCGGGAAGTTACGGCGTGCTCCAGAACCGCCATCACGCCCATGATGTCTACGTGCACAGCCTCGAGACGTGCGATGCAGCACCCGCGCACAAGCCCCGCGTGCGGTGGGCGGCACTGCTGCACGATCTGGGCAAGCCCGCAACGCGCGAGATCCGCAATGGCGACGCGACGTTCTATCAGCACGAAGTCGTGGGCGCCGCGATCGCCGATCGCGTGCTCGAACGCCTGCGGCATCCGCACGAGGAGCGCGTGGCGATCGTTCACCTGGTGCGCGAGCACATGTTCGGCTACCGCGAGGAGTGGAGCGACGCCGCACTGCGGCGCTGGCTCAAGCGGGTCGGCATCGATGCGGTCGCCGATCTGTTCGATCTGCGGATCGCCGACTACGTCGGCAACGGTCTCAAACGCGGCTTCCCGTCAGACCTCGAAGCGATGCGCGCGCGCATCGAACGGTTGATCGAGGAGTCGCATGCACTCGAGGTCGCGGGCCTCGAAGTCGACGGCAACGATGTCATGCAGGTGCTCAACCTGGGTCCCGGGCGCGAGGTGGGAGAGGTGCTGAACGCGTTGCTGGAAGACGTGCTCGAGGACCCCACTCGTAACCAGCGCGACCTGCTGCTCGCGCAGCTCGAGGAACGCGCTCGCGATCGCGCGTCGCCACGGTTGAACGATGCAGGCGAAGAGCCCCCGAGTCCTTGACACTCCTCGCGGGCGGCCCGTATCCTCCGCGCCTTCCGTGCTCACCGGCCACCTTCGTTCCTGCCCGAGAAACCCTGATTTATGTCGATGATCGCAGTCCAGAAACCCGTGCGGCGCGAGCTCGCGCAGGTTCAGACGCTATTGCGCGAATCCTTCCGCACCCCGATTCCGATCATGAATCAGGTCGGGGGCCACGTGCTCGCGACGCGCGGCAAGAAATACCGCCCGACGCTGCTGCTGCTGGTCGCGAAACTGCGCGGGCACCTCGGCGAGGACGCGATCCGCTGCGCGACCGTGATCGAGATGGTCCACGCGGCGGCACTCATCCACGACGACTCGGTGGACGGCAGCGCGTTGCGCCGCGGACGGCCCACGGTCAACGGACTGTGGACCGACGAGATGGCGATCATCATGGGTGACTACCTCTATGCCCAGTCGATGGCGATGCTCGTCCGTCACAAGCTCGGCCTCGCCATGGAAGTGATGGCGCGCGTGGTGGCCGAGATGTCGTGCGGCGAGGCGCTCGAGTTCCAGCACGCGAACGATCTTAATGTGACCGAAGCGCAGTACGAAGAGCTGGTGCGTTCGAAGACCGGCTCGCTGATTGGTGCTGCGGCCGAGATCGGCGCGGGGGTGAACGGCGGCGGCCGTGACCGTAAAGCGCGCGAACAGTTCCGTCGATTCGGTGAGGCGATCGGCATCGCGTTCCAGATCGTCGATGACCTGCTCGACTATCACGGCGATCCGGAAGTGACCGGCAAGCCGGTCGGCAGCGATCTCGCCGAAGGCAAGATCACGCTGCCGCTGATCGCCGCGCTGCGCAATGCGACCGACGCCGACCGGAAGAAGTTGAAGGCGCTGGCAGGACGCAAGCGCTGGACCCCCGGGCAGTGGACCGCACTCAAACAGATCATGGAGCGTGCCGGCGGATTCGAGTATGCGCAGAATCGCGCGCTCGAACTCGCCGATCATGCCCGGACGTTCGCCAACGGCGAGTTGTCGGGGAACGGATCGGGCGCGGACGTTCGTGAAACCCGGCGCGCTCTCGACCGCGCGATCGACTACGCCGTGCGTCGCACCCGTTGACCGCGCACGCGCCCGAACCCCGTCCCGACGATCCGCGCACGATGCCCCGATCCAAAGCCGCCGCGCGGATGTCCGCTCTCGACCTGTTGAAGGCCGCGGGCGAAGCCGCGATCGCGAAGAAGGCGCGCGACCCGGTGGCGCTCGACCTGCGCGGATTGAACAACGGACTGTGCGATTACTTCTTCATCTGTTCCGGCTCGAGCGAAGTGCAGGTGAAGGCGATCGCGGAATCGGTCGAGGACCGGTTGCGCGAGCGCGGCGCGCGCCCGTGGCACGTCGAAGGTCTCGAAGGACGGCGCTGGGTGCTGCTGGACTATGTCGAGATCGTCGTGCACGTGTTCCACGAGCAGACGCGCGAGTACTACATGCTGGACCGCCTGTGGGGCGATGCCCGGAGCGTGGATCTTGGTCTGGACGCAACTGACTGACCGCCTGGCCGCGGCACTCGAGACGCTGGGGGTGTGGAGCGAGGAGCGCGCGGCGCGCATCGAGCTCGCGGTCCCGCGTGATCCCGCGCATGGCGACTGGACGTCGAACATCGCGATGCTGCTGGCGAAGGAGCTGAAGCAGCCGCCGCGCGTGCTCGCGCAGAAGATCGCCGAGGCGTGTGTGAACGATCCCGCGCTGTTCGGTCCCGCCGAGGTCGCAGGGCCGGGCTTCGTCAACTTCCGCTACGCACCCGGTTTCGTCGCGAGTCTGCCCGCGCGGATCGCGGCCGAGAACGAGGCGTTCGGCCATCACGACCACGCACAGGGTCTGCGGATCCAGGTCGAGTACGTGAGCGCCAACCCCACCGGTCCGCTCAACGTGGTGAACGCCCGCGCCGCCGCGGTGGGTGCGACGCTGGTGCGCCTGTTGCGCGCGACCGGGCACGACGCCGAGGGCGAATTCTACGTGAACGATGCGGGCAACCAGGTGGATCTGCTGGGAGCCTCGGTCGCCGCGCGGTTCGCGGAGAGCATCGGAGTTCCGCTCGAACTTCCGGCCAACGGCTACCAGGGATCCTATATCGCCGACGTCGCCGCGGAGTTGCCGAAGACCGAAGCACGCGCCGCGCTCGACCGCTCGGACAACACGTGGTTCCGCGAGCACGCGCTCGACCGGATGCTGGCGTGGCAGCGCAAGGATCTCGCCGACTACGGCGCCGAGTTCGCGCAGTGGTTCCGCGAGTCGCGCGTCCATGCGAGCGGCGATGTCGCGAAGTCGCTGGCCGAGTTGGAGGCGCGCGGCATGACCTATCGCGCGATCAAGCCCGAAGTGGACGCCTCGGGCGGCGAGCGGAGCGCCGACACTACCGACGCGAGCGAAGCGACGTGGTTGCGCACGAGCCGCTTCGGCGACGACAAGGACCGCGTGATCGTCAAGGGCAACGGATCCCCGACCTATCTGCTGCCCGATGTCGCCTATCATCGCGACAAGCGCAACCGCGGCTTCCGTCATGCGATCGATCTGTGGGGACCGGATCATCATGGACACATCCTGCCGCTCGATGCGGCACTGCAGGCGCTCGGCCTCGAGCCCGATTTCCTCGAAGTGCTGATCGTCCAGCAGGTGAATCTTCTGGCGGGGGGGCAGCCGGTGAAGATGAGCAAGCGCGCCGGAGAATTCATCACGCTGCGCGATCTGATGGACGACGTCGGCGCCGACTGTGCCAAGTTCTTCTTCCTGCTGCGCGGGACCAGCGCGCACCTCGATTTCGATCTGGATCTCGCGAAGCAGCAGAACGACGAGAACCCCGCGTTCTACGTGCAGTACGCGCACGCGCGCGTGTGCTCGGTGCTGCGCTTCGCCGCCGAGCGCGGGCTCGAGCCGGCACGCGGCGATCTCACGAAGCTGCTGGCACCCGAGGCCATCGCGCTGGTGCGCACTCTCGCGACGTTCCCGGAAGTGGTGCGGGGCGCGGCATTCGCGCGCGAGCCCCAGCGGATTCCGAGCTACCTGATGGAAGCCGCAGCGAGTTTCCATCGCTTCTATCACAACTGCAGAGTGGTGACCGATGATGTCGAACTGTCTCGCGCTTTGCTCCAGCTGGTCGACGCGACACGCATCGTGGTTCGCAACGGTCTCGCCCTGATGGGTGTGTCGGCGCCGGAGCGCATGGAACGCGCGATGGAGCCGGCCGCGTGAGCCGGCCCGCGGCCGGGGAGCGCGCCCCGATTCTCGTGGTGGGTTCGGTGGCGCTCGATTCGGTGCGCACGCCGTTCGGCGAAGTGATCGACGCGCTCGGCGGCTCGGCGTCCTACTTCTCGATCTCGGCGAGCCACTTCGCGCCGGTGCGCATGATCGCCGTGGTCGGGGACGACTTCCCCGACGGGCACCGCCAGCTGTTCGAATCGCGCGGCATCGATCTGAGCGGGCTCGAGACCGCCGCGGGGCGGACGTTCCGCTGGCGCGGCGAGTATTCGGTGGAATTGGGGCATGCGCACACGCTCGAGACCCAGCTCAACGTGTTCTCGGCGTTCCACCCCAAGCTCGACGAGACCCACCGCAAGACGCCGCTCGTGTTCCTCGCGAACATCGATCCCGATCTGCAGCTCGAAGTGCTCCGTCAGACGCGCGGCGCTCAGCTCACGCTGTCCGACACCATGAACTACTGGATCGCGCGCAAGCCGGACCGCGTGCTCGAGGTGTTGCGCGAAGTCGACATCGCGCTGCTCAATGAAGAGGAGGCGCGCGCGCTGGCCGGGGAGACGCAATTGATCCGCGCCGCCGACCGGCTGCTCGAGCAGGGCGCACGCTCGGTGATCATCAAGAAGGGCGAGCATGGTGCCCTGTTTCAGTCCCGTGAAGATCGTTTCATCACGCCTGCCTTCCCGGTGGGTTCGCTGAGCGACCCGACCGGGGCCGGGGATTCGTTCGCGGGTGGATTCCTCGGGTGGTTGTCGCGCTGCGGGCGCAGGGATCCGGGCGCCATGCGGCAGGCTCTGGTCGCGGGTTCCGTGATGGCGTCGATCGCGATCGAAGGGTTCAGTCCGGCCCGGCTGGTCGAGACCGGGCGTGAGGAAATCGCGGGCCGCATGGAAGTGCTCCATCGGCTGGTGGACTTCGACCTCGATCCGTCGGTACTGACCGCGATCGAGTCTTAGTCGAGGCGTGTGAGCCTATGCTAAAGTCAGAGCTCGCAATGCCTCACCCCCCGGAGGCTCGACATCTCATGGATACGACACCCCAGAATTGGACGGCACTGGCCGAGGCGAAACTCCGTCAGTTGCGCGGTGTGGATGGCGCGCGGATCCGCACCGAGGACGACGAGATTCGCGAGATCCACGTCACGAGCGGATCCCACCGCACGGCGAAACAGATCGTGCGTGACGTCCAGACCGTACTGCAGACTTTCTTCGACCGTTCGATCGACCATCGCGTGGTCTCCGTGGCATTCACGCGTGATCTTGCAGCCGCGGTCGAGGATCCCGAGGCCGTTGCACACACGGACACTCGCGTCGCCAACGGATCCGCAGGCGGCCATGAACGTTCGCAGGTCCCCGACCTGCCGACGGGCTCCAATCCCGGCGTGCCGAATAGTCCCGGGCCGGTGCGTAACGCTCCCGCGAACCCGCCCGTGACGCCGCCTCCGCCGCCCGCGCCGATTTCGCCGGGGAGGGAAGCTCACGTGTCCGAAGACGCAGGGAACGCCGCGGATCGCATCCGCTTCAGCTCCGTGAATCTTCGCGTTTCGGGCCGCCGCGCGCGCGCCGAAGTCGAATTGCACTGGATGGGGATGCCGCGCAGCGCAAGCGCCGAAGGCTATGGCACCCGTGACGGCGCGCTGCGGCTGATCGCTCAGGCGACGCTCGCGACGGTGCAGGAATTCCTGGACGAGCAACTCGCGCTGAGCCTCGATGCCGTCGAAGTGACGCGTGCCGGGCGCGGCGATGTCGTGGTGGTGGCGCTCGAGTTGCTGGCGCACCGCACGCAAAAAAGTCTGGCGGGATGCTGCCCGGTGGGTGAGGATGTCCAGGAGGCGGTCGTACTCGCCACGCTCTCTGCTTTGAATCGAATTGTCGGCGGGCTGCCGATGCGTGAGCCCACCGAATATGTGTTGAGGCCGACGTCTTCCTAGGGAGGAAGCGAAGCGATAATTCCGAAGCGAACCAGCGAAGCGGTCCCACCTGACGCGCAGTTCAACCGTCACCTCCCTCAAACTTCTCAGGAGGCGTTTCGTGGAACTCATTGTTGTGCTGGTCCAGTTCTTTGGAAAGGCTGGCTGGTAAGCCAGTTGTTGCTCCAGTAACGAACACGTAGTACACCTCCCATCAGACGTCGGCCTCCTGGTTCTTCCCGAGCTTCACCCGCCCCGCTTCATGGTGTCCGAATGACTGAGTCTCCGTCTCAGCGCCGCCCCTGGCTCTTTCATCTCTACTACGCGGCCGCGATCTCTCTCGCGGCGGCGTTGTTGATCATGACGTCGCCGGGTCCGCTGCCTTACGCGCCGGCGCTGATCCTCGCGTTGCTGCTCATGCTCATGAACGAGCTGACGCCCGTCGATCTTCCGGGCGGCGGCTACGCGACCGCCAGTGCGGTGGTCGACCTTCCGTGCCTGATCGTGCTCGGACCGTGGTGGACCGCGGTGCTCGACATGCTGAGCCTGTGCATCGGGCAGGGTCTGGTGCTGCGCAAGCCGCCGGTGCGCGTGTTCCACAACATGGCGATCGTCGCGATCACCGACCTCGCCGCCGGCCACGCCTACCGCCTCGCGGGGGGTGATCCCTCGAACTTTTCGTTCACCGGGCAGATCGTGCCGCTGGTGGTCGCGGGCCTCACGTACTTCCTCGTCAATTCCGCGCTCGCCTCCATCATCGTCGGCATCGTCCACGGGCCCGATCCGTGGCGCGTGTGGGAGCGCAATTTCCAGCACGGCATCTTCCACCACATGTCGTTCATCGCGCTCGGCGTGCTCGCGACGGTGACTTATTTCAGCGCCGGGCCGTGGGGCCTCGTGCTGTTCGCGGTGCCGTTCTGGGTCGCGCGCCATTCGTTCCGGCTCTACGTCGAGATCCGCTCGGACCTCAAAGACTTCGTGCGCGCGCTGACCGAAGTGCTGGAAGAGGTCGATCCCTATACGCGCCATCACTCGGTGCGCGTCGCCGAGTACGCCGTGCGCCTTGCGCGGGGAATGAAACTGCGCGAACGCGAAGTCGAGGAGATCGAGTACGCGGCACTGGTGCACGACCTGGGCAAGATCGGCCCGCAGCACCAGTACATCCTCCAGAAGCCGGGATCGCTGTCGCACGAGGAGCAGCGCACGCTGCGCGCGCATCCCGCCGCGGGTGCCGAAATCGTGATGAAGGTGAGGGCACTGCGGCGCGCCTCGGAGATCGTGCGTTCGCACCACGAGCGGCCCGACGGCCAAGGTTATCCGTTCGGACTGCGCTCGGCCGACGTTCCGCTCGGTGCGCGGATCTTGAACGTGTCGGACGCGTTCGACGCGATGACGTCGGACCGGCCCTACCGGCGCGCCCTGACGCTCGAAGCCGCACTCGCGGAATTGCGCCGCGGGTCCGGTTCGCAGTTCGACGCCGGTGTCGTGGCGTGCCTAATGGGCCTCCACGAAACCGCGCGCTTTCCCCTGATTCCGAGTCCGAGCAGCGAGGACCTGCTCAATCTGCGCGTCCGTACGCTGCGGCTCCACCGCTGATGCGCTATCGCGACGCCGGCGTCGATCTCGCGCGGTCCGACGCCTTGAAGCAGGGCATCGGCGAAGCGGTCCGTTCGACGTGGTCCAGGGCGGTGCGGCCGATCCCGAACGGCTTCGCGGGCGTGATGGAGTTTCCCGCGTCGCGCGCGGGTACGCCGCGTCTGGTCGCGGCCACCATGGACGGCGTCGGCACCAAGCTGCACGTGGCGCTCGAAGCGGGCCGTGTCGCGGACGCCGCCGCTGATCTCGTCTATCACGGCGCCAACGATCTGCTGGTCCACGGCGCCCGTCCGCTTGCGTTCCTCGACTACGTCGCGCAATCGCGGCTCGATACCGAGGTGGTGTCCGAGGTCGTGCGCGGGATCGCGCGCGCATGCCGTGAAGTGGGTGCCGTGCTGCTCGGCGGGGAAACGGCGGAGATGCCCGACACCTATCTCCCCGGCGTGGTCGATGTCGCGGGCTGCATGATCGGCAGCGTCGATCCGGACGCCGTGATCGACGGCCAAGGTGCGCGCTCGGGCGACGTGCTGCTGGGTCTCGGTGCCGCGGGACTCCACACCAACGGGTTCTCGCTCGCGCGCCGCGTGGTCGCGCGCTCGGGCCTGCGGCTGTCCGATGCGGTGCCCGGTTCCGCGGTCTCGCTCGCCGATGCGCTGCTCGCGCCGCATCGGTGGTACGGCGCGGCACTGCTCCCGGCGCTGGCAGCGGGAAAGCTGCGCGCGCTCGCGCATGTGACCGGCGGCGGGATCGCCGGCAACCTCGAACGCGTGCTGCCGGACGGTGTGCGTGCGCGCGTGCGTGCTTCGTCGTGGGAGGTCCCACCGCTCATGCGGTGGCTGATGGCAGCCGGCGAGATTCCGATCGACGATGCGCGCGCGAGCTTCAACATGGGGATCGGAATGGTCGTGGTGTGCGCCGCCGAAGATTCGGCCGCGCTGATGCGCGAATGGCAGGGCGCGGGAGAAACCGTGCACGAGATCGGCGTGCTCGCCGGCGGCGAGCGTGGTGTGGAGTGGACGATGTAGTGATGGGTCCGTGGTTCCCCGGGGTGGCAGGGATGAGGGAGGTCGGGATGGAGAGCGGAACCCTGATGTTCGATCGCGCCCGCGAGACGCACGAGTACGGAGCACCGGATCTGATCGGCGAGTCGCCGCCGTGGCGTGAAGTGCGCGCCGCGCTGCCGCGCATCGCCGAGAGCGATCTGCCGGTTTTGATCCTCGGTGAAACCGGAACCGGCAAGGAACTCGTGGCGAAGGCGATCCACGAGCTGAGCCTGAGGCGGCGGCTCGCGTTCGTCGCCCATAACTGTGGCGCCACCCCGGACAGTCTGATCGAGAGCGAACTGTTCGGGCATGCGAAGGGATCGTTCACGGGCGCGGTCGCCGATCGCGGCGGGCTGTTCGAGTCCGCCGATCACGGCACGTTGTTCCTGGACGAGATTGGCGACGCGAGTGCCTTGCTCCAGATGAAGCTGCTGCGCGTGCTGCAGGAGGGCGAGGCGCGCCGGGTCGGCGATGTCCGCGTGCGGAAGATCGACGTGCGGATCGTTTCGGCGACCCACCGGCGGCTCGAGGACCACATCGGGCGCGGGGAGTTCCGCGCGGACCTCTACTACCGACTGAACGCGGTGCGCATCGAGCTGCCTCCGCTGCGCGAACGCGGCACCGACGTCGTGCTGCTCGCGCGTGCGTTCCTGGCGCGCGCCGCGGCGACGCTGCGGATCGAGCCTCCGCAGTTGGCACCCGAGCTGGGCGAGCGCCTGCTGCGGCACGCATGGCCGGGCAACGTGCGCGAGCTGGCGAACGGCTGCGCCTACGCCGTGCGCGTCGCGGGCGCGCGCGAGCAGGTCGGGCTCGAGCACTGGCCGCACCGCTGGGTCACCGCGGCCGACGCGCGCGCAGCACACGGACTGCACGCCGAAACGCGTGCGCTCGAGGAACGGCGGCTCCGCGAAGCGCTGGACCGCGCGCGCGGCAACAAATCGCGCGCGGCGCGCACGCTCGGGCTCTCGCGGCAGGGCCTGCTCAAGAAGCTCAGGCGCTACGGCCTCGATGTGGCTCCTGAGGATCTCGAAGCGGACCTGATGGAGCTTGACGCTCCGCAGGGCGCTTCGTAAGGTGCGCGCTCACTTTCAAGGAGAGGGGACCCGTGGCGCGCAAGAA
>JANLWX010000215.1:0-5404 GCA_031364845.1 Candidatus Eiseniibacteriota bacterium | reverse complement strand
GCACCGGCTGCGCAATCACCTCACGCTCGGATGGAAGTTCATCAACGAACTGAATCCGGGCTACCTGCTGCTGCTGACCGCGACGCCGGTCCACAACGACATGCGCGAGTTGTACAACCTCGCCACGCTCGTGCGGCCGGGAACGGTGGGAACATTCACGCAGTTCCGGCGCGACTTCCTGAGCGGTCACGACAAGCGCTCGCCGCGCAACACGCCGCGGCTGCGTGTGCTGCTCGAATCGGTGATGGTGCGCACGCGCCGCTCCGAGACCGACCTCAAATTCCCGCCCCGCAAGGTCGAGACGATGTGGGTGACGCAGACGCCCGCCGAGCGCGCGCTCTACCGCCAGATCAGTGATTTCGTGATCGAAGCGGTGCGCGGAGAAGCCGGCGCGCCCGGCCGGCCGCACTACTTCACGCTGATGGTGCTGCAGAAGGAGATGGGCTCGTCGTGGGCCGCCGCGTGCTCGACGCTCGATCATCTGAGCCGCTCGCCCGACGGCCTCGATCCCCGCAAGCTGAAGCCGCTCGCCGCGCGCGCGGCCGAGGTCAGCCAGACTCCGAGCAAGGTGCGCTCGTTGCTGCGGTGTCTCGCGAGCCTGGGGGGCGAGAAGGCGATCATCTTCACGCAGTTCCGTCTCACGCAGGACACGCTGGTCGCCGCACTCGAGGCCGAGGGTATCAAGCCTGCCGTCTTCCACGGCGATCTGGGATGGCGCGAGAAGGAGGAGGCGCTCGAATACTTCCGCACGACCGCACCGGTGCTCGTGAGCACCGAAGCCGGCGGCGAGGGGCGCAATCTCCAGTACTGCCGGATCGTCATCAACTACGACCTGCCCTGGAATCCGATGCGCGTCGAGCAGCGCATCGGCCGCGTGCATCGGCTCGGGCAGCTCCATCCGGTGCGCGTCATCAACCTCGTCGCGCGCGGCACGATCGAGGCGTACGTGCTCGAGATCCTCGATCGCAAGATCAAGATGTTCGAGCTGATCGTCGGCGAGATGGAGGAGATCCTCGGCGCGTGGCAGCCGCACGGATCGTTCGAAGACGAGATCTTCAAGCGCTGGACCGAGTCGGCCAGCGTGCGCGTGCGCCAGCGTCATTTCACCGAACTCGGTCAGCATCTGCTGGTCGCCCGGCGTCTCTACCAGCAACAGAAGGATCTTCAGACGCTGCTCTATCCGACCGTCGGCAGGGACAGCGAATGAGTCCCGCCCGCATCTCCAAGCGTCCCGCGCGGGCCTCGAAGAACGGTGCGCCGGTGGCGGTCGAGTCGAACTCGCCTCACCCGCTGCCGGAGCTGCCGGCCGAGTGGCGCGCATTCGCCGGCCGCTGGCTCGCCGATGCGGAGTGCACGGTGAGCGATGCCGCCCGCGGCGATTGGGAAGTCGAGCTGTCGCCCGCCCTGCAGAAGCACTGGCGTCGCCAGCGCGTCCGGCTCGTGTTCGACCCGCAGCGCTCGACGCTTCCGCGCGGCGCGTGGTTCACGGCACCCGGCAGCAGTGCGGGACGCAAGCTGCTCGAGAAGGCGACCGAGCATCCCGAGTTCGCATGCCGCACCGCCCTCGCACACGTGCCGGGCGCGCCGGAAGACGGCTTCGCGTCGGTGTGCCGCGTGCGCGGCCTGACGTGGTCGCCGCCCCGTCTCGGTCCGGTCCACTACGAGCGGCGCATCTCGATTCATTCGGTCGTGACGCGCTGGGGCGGACTACCGTGGCAGGAGCCGTGGGTGCTGTTGATGGGCGCCGACGGGCGGTTCATCGAGTGGGACGACGGGCTCGACATACCCGACGTCCGCGCACGCGACGGGCTCTACCAGATCGCGGATGAGCCTTCGGACGCGCAGCGCGCCGAGTGGATGTCGCATGCGCGCGGCCATCTCGACCGTCTGTTGGGTGAGCGTGTTGCCGAGTGGGAACAGGCGGTCGCGACGCAGCGCGACGACGAGCTGATGCGGCTCGGAGCGTTTTTCTCGTCCCGCATCGAAGAGGAAGAGGAACGGCTGCGCCGTCGCACGGGCGGCAGCGACGAGGGTGATCTCGAGCACGGCGATGCGAAGTTGCTCAAGCTCGAATGGGAGCGCCGTTCTGCCGAAGTCCGGAATCGCTGGGCGCTGCGGACCGAAGTGCGGTTGTGGGGCGTGGTCGAATGGTCGTGGCCGGTGGCCCAACTGGAGCAGGAGCTGCGGACGGGTGCGGTGCATGTGCGCCTAACGGGCGCGGTCGACGTTGCGCGCGGTCGGCCGGCGCAGCCGTCGTGTCCGACGTGTGGACGGGTGGCGGGGCTGTTGGTGCGGGCTCGGGGGAGTGTGGGGTGTGAGTTTTGTGCCTGACGCTCTCGCCTAGTTCGTAGCTCCGTGGAGTTTGTTCGACGGCGGCGGGGCGAGCGGCAATCGTGTGGCGACACCCGCTTCGCGCGACATCCTGTCGCGCTCGCTCCCGCGCCGGACGGTCGACAGCCATCCTGGCTGCCGACCTGGCACGAGTGTCGCCACACGATCGCCGTTCGCCCCGCCGCGCGTGAGTTCGATGAACTGTCCGCGCGGACAGTTGGGGTTTCATCCCGTGGCGCGAAGTCGGAGCAACTGTCCGCGCGGACAGTTGGCACTCGCACATCGCGCGTGAGTTCGTTGCAACTGTCCGCGGGGACAGTGAACTAAGGTAGACGTGAATGGACTCTGAGACCGTAACCAAGCCGAGGCTGAGCGTGAGAGCAATGAGACCGGCGCTTCAACGAGGTGGAAAAACACGGCCGCGATTATCGCTGGGGGTACCCACACGCACCTGGCCAGTCCTGTTCATCATGGTCCTGCTGGCTGCGGTCTGCGAAGGTGGGCGCTCAGCCGACCAGCCCAAGGCCGCGCCGCGCGACCTCGCAATATTTGCTTCGTCCGACGTCTGGGATGGCGACGCAGGGACCACGGTGCCTCGCGTTGGCCTCCGGCACGATGCAATATACCGCTTCGATTCACAGGTTCATCCTGTGAACCTTCCCATGCACGGAGCATGCTGTCTCAGGGGCGTCGCGGTGTCGCCGCGCGATGGTCGTGTTGCCTATCACACCTTCGGTGCCGATCTGCCGACCGCCGATGAGCGGAGGGCGGTCACGGGGGTGCGCGTCGTCACACAGGACAGCACAGAGATTGCGTGGTTCCCGGATTGTTGGTCGCCGTGCTGGGCCGCGGACGGGACGCGACTCGCAATGATCGAGTCGGGGCCGGGCGCGACCTCGGAATCAATGGCGGTTCGAGTTGCGAATCTCACCGGGCGCTCGACATCGTTTTCATTTCGACCGGAGCGGATCGCGTGGGGAGTGGGCGATACGCTGTTTCTTGAGTACGAGGATCGCGTGGACGGCCTCGATGTTGTTCGAGGCAAATCCTGGGGCACCGATTACGCGGGATGCGACGTATCCCCTGACGGGCAATACTCGTTTCGGTATCGAGGGCAAAGCACGCCATTCGAATTGCGCAAATCGGTGGGAGGCATCGTGGGGTTGGAGTCCTGCGTACTCCAGGATCTTGGCCTCGACGGTGCACGAGTGCTGTCACCTTTCTGGATCCGATCTCCGTCATGCAAGCATCTGCTCTGTTTCGGAACGGTGGTCGGCATGACCGGTACGATGGTGAATGAGGGCGGGCGAATTTCGATGATAGATCCGGCAAGGAGTCCACGAGCGCAACAGGGCGTGCGCACGACCTTCTTTGATCCCGGTACGTTCAAACTCGTGCACGAACTGCCGGGCAAGGTGGTGGTCCCGAGTATGGATCATCGCTCCGTGGTGATGTTGCTGGGCGACACGCTTTCCAAAGTGCGGCTGCCGGAGTGGCCAACGGAGGTGGCGCGACCGGCGATTGGACGCGTGCGCGTCCAAGTCTACGTGTGGGGGGATGTTTCCGATGACCCCAAGGGGCGACTCGTCAGTGATTCAACCTACACGATCGCCGCAGGCGACTGGTTGCCGGGAAATGGATTCAGCTCTTGCAGCGATATGATCAGGGTCGCGGGCGTCCATGAGGATTCACGTCTTGAACTCGACCTCCCGCTTGGGTTGGTGCGCGACACCGAGTCGAATGGTGGCCCGAATGAGACGAAGCTTCTGATGGGCCTCGAGACCGTGCAATTGCACACCAACTCCTTCGATGGCGGCTCCTACGTTCATCTGACACGGGTGCAGTAGGGTTGAACTGAAGGAAACCCCAACCGTGACGAGCCGCGGCGGAGCCAGCACCCGCGATCTAGCGTCATGTCGCGCATGTGTGCTGTAGCCTGATCTCGGAACAACTGTCCGCGCCGACTCTCCTTACTTCAGCGCCTTCCTCAAGAACGCGATCGTCTTCGGCCACGCCGCTTGCGTGGCCTTGAGGTTCGCGCCTTCGCGAGCGTCCTGCTGGCGGAGGAAGCCGTGGCCGGCGCCTTCGTAAATGTTGGGATCGTAGGAACGCTTGAGTTGCTTGAGGGCTTTCTGCGCCGGCTCGATGGTGGCGTTCACGCGCGCGTCGTCGCCGCCGTAGTTGCCGAGGACCGGGGCGGTCACGCGCAGCAACGTGGCGCTGTCGGGGGACGTGCCGTAGTAGACGACGGCGGCCTGAGGCGGGGGAGACGCGGCGGCGTATTCGAAGCTGCGCGCGCCGCCCCAGCAGAAGCCGAGGGTTGCTACTTTGCCGTTGGCGGCGGGAAGTTTGGTGGCATGCGCGCGTACGGCGTCGATGAGCATTGCCGTGCGTTCCGGTGAAATGCCGCGCACGAGTTTTACGACGTCGTCGCGGCTCGGAACGGAATCGGTGCCGCCGCCTCCGGGTCCAAGGCCCGAGATCAGATCGGGAGCCACGGCGATGAATCCGTCGGCAGCGAGTTGGTCGGCGACGCCGCGCATCCAGTCCGACAGTCCGTAGATCTCGTGGATCAGGATGACGACGCCGGCCTTGTCCTTGCGCTCGGGATAGACGACCCACGTGCGAATCGGAGCTTCACCTTCGGCGACCTGCACGTCGATGAACTCGCCGTGGCGCGGCGTGGTCTCGAGTGCGGCCTTCGCCGTGGCTTCGGAGGGCGGGACCTTCGAAGCCGCCGGTGCATCGGCTCGGCCGGTGTGCGGAATGATGCACAGCGCGAGGGCGATCAGCGTCGGAACGAATCGGAAACGCGGGGCACGCATGGCGGGTTCCTCATGGTGAAGTTCGATGGGGGCGCGACGAGACTATCCCGGCGGTCGCGGACGATCCAGAAGGCGCAGATCGCCTCGAAATCAGCATGTCCTCGAGCCTGTTGGTCCAGAGTGATTCTGACACCCTAACTCCAAAGTGATTCTGTCACCCCTCTGAGCGCGAGTTGAGCTGGCGCGGGGTTTTGTAGGATCGGCCGTTGTAGGGATGCTGGGCGGTAGGTCGACGGCGGTTCCGGGCG